>DLLC01000068.1:0-37707 GCA_002476625.1 Porphyromonadaceae bacterium UBA7572
TTGGCCTTAAATCTTGATCATCGTGTGAGAAACATTCTGTGTTTTTAGAGGAGTAGTTATCAGCCAACCGCCGGCAGCGAATGTTAGTGGTTGGTTTTTTCGTGCGTGTGTGGCCTTGTGGCAAGAAGGTGGTGAACCGTGAGATTGAGGAAATGCGCTCGGTATGGCGGTGGCTAAGCGTTGTCGGCCAATTCTGTGTCGGTGGGCGTGGCGGTTGACACCACTTGCTCGTAGAAGATGTGGTCGGTCTTCAGGCGCTCAAGTGCCTTTTTCGACGCGCCCTGGTGCGACTCCTTTTTGCTGTAGCCTGTGGCGTCGGCGGCAAAAATGCCTCCAAGCAGCACGGCAGTGCGAAACACTGGGTTGTTCTCTTCATCGGCGTAGGTGTCCACGAGCTCGTATTCTATGGTTACATGGAATTTTTGGGTCCATTCAATCAGTCGGCTCTTGAAGTTTTTTTCGGTATTGACTAAGCTCTCGATGTCGATATTCTCGGCGATGATTTTCTTCTCGATGAACTTTTGTGCGCAAGCGTAGCCGCGGTCAAGGTAGATGGCACCCACAAAGGCTTCCACGGCGTTGCCGCTGATGTAGCTGTTGTGCGACGAGGAGTGTGCCGAGGCTTTCACGTGCTGGTCGAGGTGAAACAGTTTGCCAATGCGGTTTAGGCTCTCTCGCTGCACTATTTTGGCGCGAGTGCTCGTAAGGAACCCCTCATGCTTTTCGGGGTAGTGGTTATAGAGGTAGGCCGCCACCACGAGGTCGAGCACGGCGTCGCCGAGATATTCCAGCCGCTCGTTGTTCACCCAGTTGCCGTTTTCGTCCTTCACAGGTTTTGAGCGGTGCACGAATGCCAATTTGTAGAGCTTGATGTTTTTCGGGCAGAAGCCGGTAAGGTCGTGTATAAAGACATAAAGCCCCTTATCCTTAGAGGAAAGGAGCCTTATGAATGATATGATACCGTTAAACACGGGAATTATCCTTTGTACTTCTTAACGATAATAGTGGCGTTGTGGCCGCCGAAGCCGAAAGTGTTAGACAGAGCCACATTCACTGTGCGCTTTTGAGCCTTGCCAAAAGTGAAGTTGAGGTTGTAGTCAATCTTTTCGTCGCGGTCATCGTCATTGTGGTTGATGGTAGGAGGAACGATGTCGTCCTGCACCGATTTGACGCAGAACAAGGCCTCCATCGCACCGGTGGCGCCGAGCATGTGGCCAGTCATCGACTTGGTGGAGCTGATGTTGAGCTCGTAGGCGTGCTTGCCAAAGAGGTCGATGATAGCCTGGGCCTCGCTGAGGTCGCCCACAGGAGTGGATGTGCCATGCACGTTGATGTAGTCCACATCGTTCACGCTGATTTCTGCATCCTCAATCGCGCGCTTCATCACCAGGCGGGCACCAAGGCCCTCTGGGTGAGTGGCGGTGATATGGTAAGCGTCGGCACTGGTTCCGCCGCCCACAACTTCTGCGTAGATCTTGGCGCCACGGGCAAGAGCATGCTCCAGTTCCTCAAAAATGAGGCACACGCCACCTTCGCCCATCACGAAACCGTCGCGTGAAGCGCTGAACGGACGTGAAGCGGTGGCGGGACTGTCGTTGCGGGTGGAAAGGGCGTGCATTGCGTTGAAGCCGCCCACGCCTACAGGGCAGATGGCTGCTTCTGCGCCACCGGTGACGATGGCCACTGCCTTACCCATGCGCACCTGGTTGAACGCATCGATCATGCCGTTGGTGGATGAGGCGCAAGCCGAAACCACGCCATAGTTTGGGCCACGGAAACCATACTTGATGGAAATGCGGCCGGCTGCTATGTCGGCAATCATTGCGGGAATCAAGAATGGGCTGTACTTAGGACCCTGCTCTTCGTGTGTGGCGTAGTACGACACTTCCTGCTCGAATGTGTGAATGCCGCCGATGCCGGATGAGAAGATTACACCCACCTCGTTGCGGTCGGTGTCGGCTTCAAGAAGTTTCGAGTCTTCCAGTGCTTGCTTGGCCGCTGCCAGGGCATACTGGGTGTAGAGGTCGTTTTTCTTGAAGTCCCTAAGTTCCTTGCGGTCGCCTTCTGCCACATAGAGTTCGGGCTTGAAGTCCTTCACCTCACATGCGAACTGGGTCTTGAAAAGGCTTGCGTCAAAATGAGTAATAGGTCCTGCACCGCTCACACCGTTCAGGGCGTTGTTCCATGTGGTGTCCACATCGTTGCCCAGAGGAGTGATTGCTCCAAGACCTGTTACCACTACTCTTTTTAATTCCATAATGAAATATTATGTAGCGGAAAGAATAGATTATGCTTTAGCTTCTTCGATGAACTTGATAGCGTCACCTACAGTTTGGATGCCTTCAGACTTTTCATCTGGAATAGAGATACCGAATTCCTTTTCGAATTCCATGATGAGCTCTACAGTGTCGAGAGAGTCAGCACCGAGGTCCTGTTGGAAAGTTGCTTCTGGGGTTACTTCTGCTTCGCTAACGCCTAATTTGTCAACGATAATTGCTTTTACTCTTTCAGAAATTTCAGACATAATGTTTAAATTTAAGAATGTTATTACTATTTATTTTTTGTTGTTTTCAAACAAATCTGTGCAAAGTAAGTAATTATTATCCGAATATTAAAGAAAAAATTCCATAAATTGTCCCTCGTTGCACTTTTTTAGGGATAATGCGCAGTGATTATGGATATTTTTTCAAAATTTAACACTTGTTATATTCGGAATGCTCTTTTTCTCTAATTTAGTGGTCAATTACAATGCTTCCACTGCATAGGGCGAGTGCTATTTCTTCGCTTTTTTTGCGCCCAGGCGTGAGTCTGCCGGCAGTGGCTGCACCTCGGCTTTGTTCATGTAGTAGTTGATGCGCACGATGCCGTCTTTGTAGCCGAGAGCCACGGCAGTGCCGTTTTCGCTCTCAAACACGTTCTGTCCCACACTCACGAATCCGTTCTTGCCCATATTGGAAGCCATGAAGGCCACGAGGTCGTCTTCGGTGCCGTCGGCATATTGCATCACGGGGAAGTCGAAGCCCACTAGACGCACGGGTGTGTTCACGTTGAAGTTGATTTGTCCGTTGGCGTCTTTCGATGCGATGGGGCCGGCGAATGATATGAGTGTGGTGCCCACGGCCAGAGCGTCCTGGCCCACGTAGGCATCGGGGTTCGATGTGTCGATGGCCTGGAGCATGTTGCCCACTGTGGTGCCTTTGGCCACTGGCGAGAAGCCTTGCTCGTTGAACATGCTCATCAGGTTGGAGCCAGTGATGGCCAGGTCGATGAATCCGCGCGATGCGATGGCGCTGGGTGTGCCGTTGGCATGGGCTATCTTTGCGCTGCCCACAGGCTTGCCGTTCTCGTCGGCGAGGAAGTAGATGCCTTTCTTCTCGCTGATGAGGTAGCGGTCGGCGCACACATCGATGATGTCGGCATATTTGATAGGCACAATCACCTTGCCGTTGGCATCCACCACGCCCAATTTGTCGCCCTTGGTCACCACCACGGTTCCTTTGCCAGTGGCTGAGTGCTGGTCGTAGCCTCCTTTCTTGATAGAGTCTGACACCTCAAATGGGTTGGGCACGTCTTTGCCTTCGGGGTTGAGGCAAATCACCGTGTCGCGTTTGCTCATGTTCACCACCGGAATCACACCCTTGTTGAAGTTTGGGGTGAGCGGATGATACATGGTGGAGTTGGTCTTGAAGGTCTCTGCGCCAGTCTTGTCGAGGAAGCAGATGTCCACTATCGAGTCGTTGGCGCGCTGCCTCATGGCCACGGCGTGGTCTTCATACATGAATGGGTTGGCTTGGTCGTATTGTGGTGCAATCACGGTTTTGCCCTCGGTGTCGATATAGCCGTACTTGGCGTTGACGAAGCGTGCCACAGCAAGGCCGCGGTTGAACATGGAGCATTCGGCCACGCTGTCGGACAGCTCCTTCACCACCTCGCACTTCTCGTTGATGATGCAGATGGGCTTGCCTTTGAGGCTTGCGAGCGCGAGCCCCTCGGCGCTGAATTCGGTGGCGCTGCCAAAGTGCTCCTTGTTCACGGGCTTCTTTGGGTCGGCCACATTATAGTAGTCGTAGGTGCCTTCGTCGTTCATCACGAAGTACATGTCGCCCACCACAGCAGATGGCATGGTCTTGTAGGTGTCCTTTGCCACCACTTCGCCCGACTCAAGGCTGAGTATGCTCCACATTTTCGATCCCTCGAGCTGCACGGGCAGATATTTCATAGGCAGGGGGTAGGCCTCGTTCGGCTTGTTGCCACCGCTGCAAGCCACCATTATCAAAAGCAAGGCTGTGGCAAAAGCCGATTTCAGTAAATTGTTCATAATAGAGAGAATTATGTTCGATGTCTGTAATTAGTTTTCAGAGCAGTGTGGCGGCGGCTGTCACATACGGCACGCCGGCAGTCACGCATTGCAGAATGCAAATCTACAATTTTTTTTTCATATACCACCACTTTTCCGTCGTTTATCCTCAAACCCGGCCCACTCTGGAAAAGCGAATAAGAGCTGCGGGATTTGGCTTGTGGGGGGCGTTATTCTGCTTGAGGTGTGGAGCCGGAGTGCTTTGCCTCGTCGAATTTTGCCTTCATTGTGGGGTTGTTGTATGTGAGGCGGCGTATGGTGAGGCTTTCGGTGTCTTGCTGGGCGAGCCGCAGGTTCTTTTCCGAGCCGGTGAGCGCCTCCCTCACCTTTTTGAGCTTGGCTATGGTGTCGTCGATTTGCTTGATGGCGTCGTCGAATTTTTTTGACGCCAGCTCGTAGTGTCGGCCAAACTTGCTTTTGAAGTCCACCATCTTCGCCTCAAAGTTGGTCACGTCCACCTCTTTGTTCCGTGCTATGATGAGTTCCTTCTTGTATTTCAAGCTCTTTTTTGAAGCCTGCACGAGCAGGTTGATGAACGGCACGAAGAACTGCGGGCGAATCACATACATTTTGGGGTAGAGGTGGCTCTTGTTCACGATGCCGCAGTTGTAGAGGTCGTTGTCGGCCTCCAGTAGGCTCACGAGCACGGCAAATTCGCACCCTTTTTTGTCGCGGTCCTCGTTGAGCTTGCGCAGGAAGTCGTCGTTTTTGTGCTTTGTGGCGGTGGTGTCCATCTCGTTTTTCATTTCAAACATGATGGAGATGTATTCAGTGCCGTCGTCGTCGGAGTCGCGGAATATGAAGTCGCCTTTCGAGCCACCGCTGGCGTCGTTGTCCTTGTCGAAGTAGGCGTTGGGCATCATGGGGCGGATATATTGCTCAAACTGTATGCTGCAGTGCTGCTCCAGGGTTTCGCCCACCATTTTTGTGGACATCTTGGTCTTGAGGTCTTTATAGTAGTCGATTTGCTCCTGCTTCATACGCATATCTTCCTCGTGTCGCTTCAGGAGGGCGTCTTCGTGGATTTTCGCCTCGCGCTTCTCCAGCTCGGCATTGGCGCGCAGCTTCGCTATCTCGTTGTCTTTTTCCTGTGCGCTCTGCTGAGCCTTGGTTCGCTCTTCCATCAATGCCAGCTGGAGCTTGTCGGAGCTTTGCGCTATGGTGGCGTTGAGCTCGGCTATGGCCTGGTCCTTTTTGCCTAAGGCGATGGTCATCTCGGCGTTTTTCTTCTCCTCGATGTTTTGCAGCTGTAGTTTCAACTGTTCTATTTCGGCTTCCATCTTGCTTTTGAGGCGTGTCATCTCGCCCTCTTTTTCTGCCTTTAGCCGCTCAATCTCGGCTTCTTTTGCGCCCAGTTCACTGTCTTTTTTCGACAGTTTGCTCTGCGTTGCCTGCTCGTATTTAGCCTTGGCGAGCTGCTGCTCGGCCAGTGCGCGCTTGTGCATTTCGGCGAGCCGGTTTTGGAGCTCTTGCTCAAACTCGGCATTTTTCACCTGCGACACGATGGAGGCGTAGTCGGCCTCGTCAACCTTGAACACATTCCCGCATTTCGGGCATTTGATTTCTTTAGCCATATCTTGTTTTGTAACTTTTTTATCAAAAGTGAAATATCTGTGGTAAATCACATCACTCGCTCCAGCACGAGCATGGTGAGGAAGCCAAGTATGAGCGCATAGGTGGCCTGCTTTTCATAGCCATGGACGTGGGTTTCGGGAATCATCTCGTCGCTCACTACATATAGCATGGCGCCACCAGCGAAAGCCAGCATCACGGGCAGCATCATCTGCGAGATGCCGCCGGCAAAGAAGCCAATGAGCACACCGACTATCTCGAGCATACCGATGGCAAGCGATATGAGGAAGGTGCGCATGCGGCTCACGCCAGCCATGAGCAGAGGCGAGATTACCACCATGCCTTCCGGCACATTCTGCAAGGCGATGCCCACGGTCACCGTCCAGGCGTTGCCTATGCTCTCGCCATTGAAACTCACGCCTGCCGCCATGCCTTCTGGCAGTTTGTGTATGGCAATAGCCATCACAAAGAGCAGAATGTGGTTGAGCGAGGCGTTGTGGGCGTGCTGCTCCTGGTCAAGCCCGGTGATGTGGTGGAGGTGTGGCGTGACAAAGTCGAGCACGTTGAGGAAAAGCGCACCCACCATTCCGCCAGCCACAACCCATGCCATGCTCCAGCCGCTGCCTGCCATGTCGGCCGCTGGCAGCAGCAGCCCTAAGATGGAGGCCGCCATCATCACTCCGGCGCAATAGCCGAGCACCGCGTCGTTCCACTTGTGCGGAAGCTGCTTGAAGGCGAACCCCACCAGTGAGCCTATCATGGTGGCGCCGCATAACCCTAATGCGCTGTATATTACATTCTCAAGCATAACTTCCGTGCGTTATCCTATCCCGATTAGCTCTATTTGAAAAATCAGCGTGGAGAATGCGGGGATACCGGGTTGGGCATATTTGCCGTAGGCCATGTCGGCGGGAATGTAGAGTTCCCATTTGTCGCCCACATGCATTCGCTGCAGCGCTATAATCCACCCTTCAATCAGCTCACGCATGCGCATGGCCAGCGGAGCGCCTCCATAGCTGCTGTCGAATTCCTTGCCGTCGATGGTGCGCCCTGTGTAGTGCGCCACTATCACGTTGCTGAGGTTAGGCACTTTTCCATTAGGGTCGCCACTGGCCAGCACTTTGTAGAATATGCCTTTTGGAAGGGGGCGAACGCCATCTTCTTTGGCCTTTGCCTCAAGCCATTGATCGTTTTTCTGCTTGTATGCCTGCTTGTTCATAAATTCTGGTGTCTATTTTCCACAAAGTTACGCATTTTGTAGGGAGAATTGTATTAACTTTGCCAGAAAAGTGATTCGTATCTCTGTGCTGTACATGAAAAAGTGAAAAGGAAAAGCAATGAGCGGATTTAAGGACTTTGTCAATGATATTGAGCGCCCGTCAAGTTTGCTGACGGGGGAGCGGAAAAGCTTTTTGCTGTCGCTGATGGCTCTGTCGGCTTACGTTGCGCAAGCCGACTCCCGCAATGTGGCGCAAAAGTGCGCCTATGTGGAGCGCTTCATCACCTCTTGTTATCAGGAAGACAAGGCTCAGATGTGCCGCTCGTGGCTCGTGAGAATCATCAATGAACGGGTGAAATACAGCTCTTTCCAGTGGACAGAGAAAATTGCTGAGAGCGCCGACTACATGACTCACTGCACTTTGCCCTACGATCGCCTTAAAGTGGTGAGCTTTCTGGTTTATGTGGCGAAGTCCGACGCTGTGGTCACGCTCCACGAGGTGAATGCGGTGCGGAATGTGGCTTCGTGGCTTGGCATAGTTCAGCTGGCGATGCCTGAAATTGAGCGCTTCAGCCGCGAGGTGGCGCAATAGCCACCCGTATAATCAACCACAGGTAGAACTGTAGCGTGTGAGGGTGAGCATTGTTGAGCCTTCGCTAAAGCGCACAATGATAAAATAAACGCCAGAGCTTATCGCCCTGGCGTTCACTTTATAATACCAGAAAGGAATAATTTCTATTCCATCAAGAAGCCATTATTCTTGGTCGCTGTCCCACCACACTGGAATGGTCCAGACATCGTCAGCCTTGTTCCACCCGCCGTCAATTGTGAGGTTGGCGCCAGGCACCTGGTTTCCAATAGCCTTCAAGTTGTCGGAGTTGTAGTTGAGCTCATGTGAGCATTGCTGCCAACGGCGGAAGTATTTTCCTTCGGGGATTGCTTTCACAGCGTTCACCAGCTTGCTGTGGTAAGCAGGCATGTGCCAGTTGAGGAAAATTTCAGGATTATAGTCATAACGGCGCATATCGTTCCATGTTTCCATAGAGAAAAGCATGGCGATGCGCTTCTGGGTCATAATCTTGCCGAGGGTAATGTCGCCTGCTGTGCCGAGGGCGTTGTTCACATAGTTGTCGATGTCGGCAGTTGGGATAACAGTGAAAGACGGGCACTTCTTCAAGTTCTCATCTTCATTGCACCATGTGTTGAGCTTCTCGTTCATCATTTCCATGCTGGCCTTCACGCCCTTCTTATAGGCATCGTAAGCCTCTGCTTTTCTGCCGAGGTTGAACAGCACTTCCGCACGGATGAAGCACACTTCGGCGTATGTTCCCACATAGGTCGGAGAAGACACGCGGGTGTAGAATGTGCCAGACTCGCGTGAGTTGGGCTGAGTGGTACCTCCACGATAATAATAGAGGTCAGGGTTCTTGGCATAGCCCTTTGAAGAGCTTGTACCTTCCACATACACTGTGTCGCCTAAGCGATCGGCGTTGTCGCTGTCGATGTAGAAGCATTGTTTAGTGGCGTCCCAAGAAGCACGGATAGGGCCACCTTCGCTGTTGATGTTTGACGCGAGATCAACGCCCAACGAGCGACGCCATACACCGCTCCACTTAATTTCAGCAGGGGTGTTGGCTGATTTATTGGACACAGCCCAAGGAATAATCTTGTCGGCACGAGGGTCTTCAATACCGCAGCCAGTGAAGTTGGTGAGATTGTCGTAGAGCATCTTGGTCACCATATAGCCAGAGTTCATGCCACACACAGAGTAAAGACCGCTGTAGTCAACAGGCTCGTCCCAGCCGAGCACATCGTGGCTGGTGGAGTTGTTGTCGGTGTGGTTGATCACAGTGTTGTCGGCATTACTTTGCATAGCCTTGTCAAGTTCGGCGAGAATGGTTTCGGCATCATATTTGCCGTCCAGATAGCTGCCGGCCTGCTTTTTGCTGAGGTGAAGAAGGAAACGTGCCTTGATCAGGTGAGCGAGCTTAATCCATTTGTCGATGTTGCCCTGGTTCCAGGAGTCGTTGGAGGCCAGCGTAGGCATTGCCGGATTCTCTGCCACTTGGTTTCGGCTCGATTCAAGAAGCTCAATGGCCTTGTCAATGTCGGCCACACAGCCCATGAAAATGGTACGGCCAGTGTCGTATTTCGGCAGTGCGTTCTCACCCACAGCCTCAGTATATGGCATTTCGCCATAGAGGTCGGTCATGAGCATATTGCCATAAGCCTTGAAGAAGTAGCCTACACCTTCAAATTGCTTGTTGCCGTCGGCATTGGCTTTCTGAATCATGTCGGGCACATTTGCATAAGCGCCCACGAACCACCACTGGTAGGGAGTGGTCACAATTGCTGAAGTTGGATAGAGCACCGACATGTTGAAGTAAGTGCCACCACCAGCGTTACGGGTCCAGTCGCCGCAAGCCATGCCGTTACGCCAGCTTGCAAACATGTAGGCATCATTGGTATAGAACTGGATATGAGCCAGGCGCTGCTCGTATTTAGCAGCTTCTGCTGTAGGGACGTTTGGGTTAGTGTTGACGTCGAGCCAGTCGTTGCAGGAAGTCAGTCCCAATGCAGCAGCACCCATACCACACAGTATAATCGATTTGAATAATTTCATATGATATATGGTTTATATTTTTGGGGTTTCACAATAGTGTTAAATACTAATTTTGTCAGTTTTTTAGAATGTCAAGTTCACACCGAATGCTACGCTTGCAGTGGCAGGTACACCACAGTAGTCGAAGCCAACTGAAGAAGAACCTCCGGCACCGGCACCAGCTGCAGCAACCTCTGGATCACCGTCATAGTTGGTGAAGAGGAGAAGGTTGTTGGCGGTGAAGGTGAATGTGGCGCGCTTCACAAACTTGATGTGGCTTGCGAGCCATGCCTTAGGCACGTCGTAGCCAAGCGAGATAGTGCGCAGACGCAGGCTGTTCACCTTGGTGATCCAGTTGTTGGTCTGATAGTTGTAAGCGCCAGTGTAGTAGCTTTGGATAATTGAAGCGCCATCGGTTGGCTGTCCGTTGAACATATACACCTTACCTGGTTCCCAAGTGTTGGTCACCTCTTTGTAAATAGGCTCGCTCTTTTCTTTGTTGTTTTCGTCTTTCCACTTATAATCGCCAGTTTTCTGAACACCGGTGATGGTGAGAGGCTGCTGGCGGATTTCACCCGACCACTTGCTCACGCCGCTCATGGTCATGGCATACTTGGTGCCGTTGAACACATCGCCGCCAATGCGGAATTCCCAGAGCATATTGAGCGTGAAGTTCTTATAGGTGAACGTGTTGTTCCAGCCGCCGGTGAATTTGGCCTCACGGTTACCCACTTCGATAGTGGTGTTGCCGTTGGTTGGGAAGCCATTGTCGTCGAGCACGAGCTTGCCATTGTGCTCCAGGCTCTGCTGAGTGTTGTTGGCGCGGGCCCATTCGGTGCCGGCGATAGCCATAAAGTGGCCGCCAGAGATAGAGCAAGCCTTGGCTCCTGCATATTGCACATCGGTCACATACATGAATTCCATGCCCTTAGGAAGGCCATCCATTGTGCCGCGGTTGCCAGCTACGTTGATGCCAGTTTCCCAAGTGAAGTCCTTCGTCTTGATAGGAGTGCCGCTGAGGCTGATTTCAAGACCCTTGTTGTAAACGTTACCTGCGTTGATAGAGCAGAAGATGTAACCAGTGGACTGAGGTCCACGTGGGCTAAGAATCTGGTTGAATGAGTTGTTCTGATAGTATGCGATATCAAATTTCAAGCGGTTTTGGATAAAGCGCAATTCCAGACCCACTTCCCAAGAGCGAGATTTCTCTGGTTTGAGGAATGGATTACCACGAGTCCAGCTGTTGCCAACCGACACAACGTCGCCAAGGTAAGTGTGTACAGGCCAGAGTTCGGTGTTGGTCTCGTATGCGCCAGTGTCTTTACCTACTTCAGCCCAGCTTGCGCGCACCTTACCAAAGGTGAGCCATTCAGGGCGAGCCTCGCCCATCAGTTCGGTGAATGCGATTGCGCCACTCACTGATGGATAGAAGTATGAGCGATTGTCGATAGGAAGGGTTGAAGTCCAGTCGTTACGTCCGGTAACGGTGAAGAAGATGGCATTACGCCAGTCGGCACGGAATTCGCCAAACACACCCACCAGGCGCTTCTTCGACAGGTAGTACTTGAAGTTGCGGTCGGTGTTGCTCACGTTGTCGTAAGAGTAAACCCCTGGCACGGCAAAGTTGTAGGCCACCTTGTAGTTACGCTGAGTCTTGGTGTAGTCGGTGGAGGTGCCGAGCATCAAGTTGAGGTTGAAGTCGCCAAACTGCTTGTTGAAGTTGGTCATCAAGTTGGTGGAGAGATAACGGTATTTGAGGTCGTTGTCGCTCATCATACCATTTTGCCACACTTGCTTGATTGCGCCATTAGGAGCTATGCGGTTAGAGGCCTCTTGAGTGTAGGTGTCCACGCCCATGCGGTAGCTTACCCACCACCAGTCGGTGATGTCGGCCTTCACGCTGAAGTTGCCGGTAAAGCGCTCGGTGTTGTCGGTCATCTTGTTCTTGTTCACAATCCAGTATGGGTTGTCGCGCTCATCCCAAGGGTCGAGACGGTCGCCGAACATGCGGTAGCGGGTGCCGTCTTCGTTGAGGTAATGAGTCATGTCGTCGGTTGGCGACCAGTTGTACACGGCATAGAGTGCGCCAGTACCGCTTGAGCCATAGAGTGCGGCACCTGTAAGGGTGCGGACAGTGCGGGCGTTGCTGTAAGCTGCGTTGGCACCGAATGTGAACATTTTGAACTTCTGCTCACCATTGAAGCGGAATGTGGTCTTGGTGTAACCGGTGGTTGGAACCACGCCGTCTTGGTCGTAATAAGAGCCGCTCAGATAGAATGAGCCGTTCTTTGTGCCACCCGATACGCTGAGGTTGGTGTCCCACACACCGCCGGTCTGGAAGAAGTTGCCAATATTGTCGTAAGTTGCCACGTCGGATCCGTATTGCTCACCCCAAGAGTTGTAAGAGAAGTCGTTGAATGAGCGGCGGTATTGACCATCACTTGTGCGGATGTCCTCCATGAAACCGCGTCGGAATGTCTTTTGGGTTTCGGGCAGACTCTTGCACCAAGAGCTGATATACTTGGCGCTGAGGTTCACTTCCACGCTGCCTTCTTTACCTCTCTTTGTGGTGATTATCACCACACCGTTGGCTGCACGCGAGCCATAAAGCGCAGAGGCTGCCGGGCCTTTCAGCACACTCATGTTGTCGATATCCTCAGGGTTGATATCCATCACACGGTTTGAGCTTGTGGTGGCAGATGCCATCGAGCCGTCGAATGCCGAGTTACCCACCACGGTTGAGGAGTTGTCGTAGATGATGCCATCCACCACGAAGAGTGGCTGGTTGTCGCGGCTTTCAGAACCAGAGGTGCCGCCACGGAGTATGATTTGTGAGCCTGCGCCAGCTGCGCCAGATGACTGGGTGATGTTGACACCGGCAATCTTACCAGAGAGTGAGTTGATGGCGTTGGTGCTCTTGTTGCGCATCAGTTCTTGACTGTTGAGCTCATCCACGGCATAGCCGAGCGACTTTTTGTCTTTCTTGATGCCGAGGGCGGTCACCACCACTTCTTCGAGGTTGGTGGAGCCGTCGGCCACCTTGATGTTGACCACAGATCCGGTCACTTTCACTTCAGTGGGCTTGGAGCCAATGTAGGTTACTACTAATGTGCTGCCTTGTGCAGCCTTGAGAGAGAACTTGCCATCCACGTCGGTGGCAGTGCCTGTCTTTGTGCCCTTTACCATTACGGTGGCGCCAATCAGGGGCTCGCCATTAAGGTCGGTAACGGTGCCGGTGACTTTACCATTGCTTTGCGCCATAGCTGTGAAGCCGCTAAGGCTCTGACTCGATGTCAAAGCCATAGGTGCGCCACAGGCGATCATGAGCGAAGCAAGCAATACGAATTGTCTCTTCATACGCTTTTGTTTTCTGTTGTTGAATTAGTTAATAGTATAAGTTTATTAAGTCTCAAAATTATTGGCCAGGCAAAACGCTTGCCTTTTCATTTGCAAATATTATAAATTATTTATATATGTGCAAGGTTTTTTTATTTTTTTTGATAAAAAACATGATTTCGTGAAACTTTTTAGGCTACCTTTGCGTCTATATTTATAAAAAGAATGCCGAAGCAGCTATTGTCGAAGCCTTTTTGGCGAATTTAAAGGCTGGTTTGCAATTTTTAATATATATATCATCAAAAAATAAGGAAATGAAAAAGATTTTACTGGTGGCTCTGACGGCTGCCATCACGTGCCTGCAGACTGTGGCGCAATACAGGGTGCAGTTTCAGGTGAACGACTCCACGGGCGAAGGCGAGGCCTTCGCCACAGTCCGTCTCTACAAGGCAATCGATGCTGGCAAGGTGGTGGCCACCGGCGTGACCACCCTTGAGGGTGCATTCGCCCAGGAGATAGCCTCGGCGGGAAGCTACCGCGTAGAGGTGTCGGCGGTGGGAAAGGCATCGGCGGAGAAAAAATTCAGTGTTAGCGCCTCGCACAAGGTGGCCGACCTCGGCACCATCGTGCTTGCCTCCACCACCAACGAGCTGAAGGGCGTGACTGTGACCGCCGCCGCTCCCGTAGTGAAGAACGAGATAGACCGCATTACTTACAATGTGCAGAACGACGACGACTCGAAGACGCGCAACGTGTTTGAGATGCTCCGCAAAGTGCCTATGGTCACGGTTGACGGGCAGGAGAACATTCTCGTGAGAGGCTCAAGCAACTATAAAATCTACAAGAACGGGCATCCCGACCCCAGTATGTCGCAAAATGCGAAAGAGGTGCTCAAGGCCATCCCCGCCAGCATGATTAAGCGCATAGAGGTGATCACTGAGCCTGGCGCAAAATACGACGCTGAGGGCGTGAGCGCCATTCTCAACATCGTCACCACTGATGCCAGCAGCACAAGCGGTGTGACAGGCACCGTGTCGGCTGGCGTGTCGGACCGTGGCGACCCGTCGGCATCGGCTTACCTCACCACCCAGATAGGGAAAGTGGTGACCAGCATCAATTATGGCTACCAGCACCAGACGCGCCACAAGGACGCGCAAAGCAACGAGAGCCTTGTCCACTACAACGAGAGCGGCAACGAGCTTCTTCAAAAGAGTGCTCAGCTATCGGATGTGAACGTGCACTACGGCAATATCGACGCCAGCTACGAGCCCGACACGCTCAACCTGCTCTCGCTCTCGTTTGGTGGCTACTACTATAACTATAATGCCGACGGCAGCGCCCTGAGCACAATGCGTGACGCATCTGGCGCCACCCTCTATAGCTACACCCGAAATGGACACACCGACGGTGGCAACAATTACTTCTCTTTCAACGGGCGCTTCGACTATCAACACAAGACTCACCGCCCCGACGAAGCCATCACGCTCTCTTATTTGCTCTCCACTTCGCACAATAAGGAACACAATATTGCGTCTTATACCGACATTGTGGGCACCACGTTTCCTTACACAGGCACCGACAACGACATAACGGAGAACTTCCTGGAGCAGACTGCACAATTCGACTGGACACGTCCTTTCGCTAAATTGCACAAGTTTGAGACGGGCCTTAAATACATCAACCGTAGCAACAAGAGCCACTCCATACTCGGCTACACGGGCTATCCTGAAGGCGACACCGACAGCCACTTCAACCACCTCACCCAAGTGGCGGCGGCATATATGAGCTACACTTTCAATAAAGGCAACTGGGCAGCGCGCGCAGGACTTCGCTACGAGTTCAGCCACTTGGGCGCGAAATTCCCCGATGGCGACCAGGCCAACTTCCACAGCAATCTCAGCGACTGGGTGCCCTCGGCGAGTGTGCAGTATAAGTTCAATATGATGAACACGCTGAAGCTCGCGTTCAGCACCAGCATCAACCGCCCCGGAATCAGCTACCTGAATCCCGCTGTGGTGGAGACCCCTGAGTCGAAGACGTATGGCAACAGCCACCTTAAGAGTGCGCACATCTACAATTTAAGTCTCAACTATATGCACATCAGCGAAAAGTTCACGTTTAGCCTCACCCCTAACCTCAGCATCATGGACAACGGCATTTCCGACAAGCAGTGGAGTGAGGGCAATGTGCAGTATTCCACCTACACCAATGGCATGTACGTGCGTCAGGCAGGCTTCTCTGGCTATGCGCAGTATAACAACACTAAAACAGGCACAAGCCTGATGCTGAACGCCGGCGTGGACTACATTTATGCGAAAATTGCGAGCCTCGGCATCCGCAACTACGGCATCACGTCGAACTTTTACATGAACCTCACACAGAAGCTCCCAGCCGACATTCGCCTCTCGGCCTACGCCGGCTGCTACGGCGGCGGTCCTTCCGGACTGTACGACAACAGCGACCGGAACTGGTTTCACGGCCTCAGCCTTCAGCGATCGTTCCTCAAAGAGGACCGATTGACCGTGAGCCTCAGCGCCAACAGTCCATTCGCCAAATTTGGCAAATGGACAAGCCATACCGTGAACGGCAACTACAGCGGCTACAGCGTAAGCCGTTGGTATCAGCGCGAGTTCCGCCTGCGCGTGTCGTACCGCTTCGGCTCGCTTAAGGCAAGCGTGAAGAAGACCGACACCACCATCGAAAACTCCGACATGGTGGGTGGTAACTCCGGCGGGGGTGGCGGTCAAGGCAAGTAATGCCACAGGTCCGCATCTAAGCCTCAGCATTTAACGCATCAAGCATAGTTATTTTCCACTGGGTGTGAACGCACTCGGTGGATTTTTTTTGTAAATATTATGGATTGCTGAAAAATTTCATTAATTTTGCCACTTGAAAACTGTTGCATAGGGTTTTTGTGCCTTTTGGGGCACAGAATTAAAAGGGAATCAGGTGTGAATCCTGAACAGTACCCGCTGCTGTAAGTCCCCCCATTCCGAAGCATCGGCTCGCACTTATTGCCACTGGGGTGCGGATGGCCTTTTCTGTGAAGGCCTTTCCGCACATTCTGGGAAGGCGTGAGCTTGATGGGGACGAGTCAGAAGACCTGCCCACATTGCAAGGCTACAGCTGCCAGTGCCACTTCTGCGCATAGCGTGGAAGTCTCTGTAGGCCAATGGCGAGCAGCAAGGTTCACGAGGCATTTGAACCGTAGTGCGGACTGGATAATCATATCTGCTGGCGCTCCATGCGTCATCGCCCGATTTCTATCACACTTCCAAATGCCAAATGTCTTGCTCACAGAGCGAAGCCCTGTGGCGGCTATAGTCTATATAGTTTTGCTTTGCCAGTCATCGCTGGCGTGCATCACACACAGCGTGTGCCGCTTGATGATACTGTGCGAGCATGGTGTGTGGATATATAATTTTTATATTCCTTAAATATTTTAACTAATTATTTATGAGACGTTTTTTTAACTATCAACTGATTTGTGTTCTGGCAGTGATGCTGTTTGGCAGCGCCACTGTGCCCACCACAGTTCAGGCCGATGTCAAGAAGAGGGCTTGGAGCGCTGCCGATGGCGCGTTCTACCTAAAGACTTCCGACGGGCTGGAGACCTACGAGGTGGACGGCACGATCACGTTCAAAGCACAGTCGAGCGCCGGCATACCCGGTTACCGCGACTGTGGCGTGGTGTTCGCACCGAAGAACGAGGGTGACAGAATCCAAATCACTGTGAACAGTGTGGGCCTAACAGCTTCCACTAATTATCTGCTCCTGTATGACGGGGCGATTGAGAAAATTGGCTATGGTGCCTCAGACGGAAAGGACCAGACCACTTACCTGCCTGCTGGCTGGGTAAAGAAGATTGTGACCGGTTCTGAAGGTGAATCCTACACCTCTACCACCGACGATGGTAAACTGTCGTTTGGCTTCCACTCTGCAAGGGCTGGATCCGACACGGGTTTTGAGATCACCGTTACCGCCCTTCCGTCGAAAGATATGGAGTACAAGGGCGTGACCCTCGCCAGCAACGAGGCAGTGGTGAACCGTGGCTCCAAAAACCAGATGCTCATGAGCGTGGACGTGCTCACCGAAGGTGGTAAAAACGCGTTCAATGTGGACAATCTGAAAATCTCCACCAGTGCTTTGTCTGGCTCCACCCAGGTGAGCAACGTGCGCCTCTTCAAGGGCACGAACTTCGTAGGCGATCCACTGGCAACAGTCCAGACTCTCGGCGACGACATCGCCGTGTCTGACGTGGCACTGAAGAGCGGGCACAACATATTCTCGGTGGTGGCCGACGTGCTACCTGATGCGAAGGGCAGCATCCCAGGCCTAACCGTGACTCAACTTAAGGTGAACGGAACCGACCAGACGCTCGCAACAGCCACCTCTGCTCCTGTGGCGGTGGGTAATGATATTCTGATGACAGCAGATCCCACCACCTTCACCATCAGCGACGACGTGAACTTCTACGATGATGGCGGCAAGGATGGTAAAATCGGCTCTAAGTTTAACGGCACCATCACATTCGTGCCAGCCACAGAAGGATATAAGATTAAGGTGGACTTCTCAAAGCTCGCCATCTTCAACACGTCCTCCACTGGCTACAATGATGTGCTCAAATTTTACAACGGTCGCACAGCCGATGCAGAAAACTATATCACCACACTGCTGAAAGACGCCAAGGTGGTGAAATCCACTGCCGACGACGGATCTATGACCATCACCCTCTCCAGCACCACAGGCGTGCCTGCCGATGGCTGGGAAGCAGTGGTGTCGCAGTTCCTCCCCGGCGACATGACATTCAAGAGCGTGACAGCTTCCGCCGCAAGTTCTGAGTCTGTGACTGCAGGCGATAAGCAGGCACAAATGCTTGTGGTGGACGTGCTGACCGACAACCAGCTCAACCCACTTGCTATCACTGGCTTCAACCTCGCGTCGAAAGATGTGAAGAATATTGAGAAGGTGAGCGTTTACAGCCTCGGCGAAACTCCTACGTTCAGCACTGGCCGTCTCTTTGGCGAAACTGGCGTGACAGGTGGCAATATCGCTGTGGCTGGTGAAGCCAGCCTCGCAGAAGGCCACAACTATTTTGCAGTGGTGGCAGATGTGAAGGCTTCCGCTGAAAATGGCGAAATCATAGCGTTGAGCCTCACTGACGCCACTGTGGCAGGCGAGGCAAAAGCTGCCGGCACAGAAGTGGAGGCACAGCGCACTGTTAATAATGTGTGCCGTGCCACAGCGGGCACTCACAGCCACACCATCTATGGCGCTTGGAAATTCACCGACACAAAGGCCTCTTCTTACTCTGACAAGTATGAGGCGCAGATGGCCGACTACATCGTCACCTTCACTCCAGGTGAAGAAGGACTGCAGGCTCAGATAGATTTCAGCAAATTCGATCTCTATTATAGCAGCAGCAGTTATTATGGCGTGAAATCTGTGTTTGAGGTGTATAGCGGAAGCACCGTGAGCGCCGACAATCTGCTTTGGAAGCTCGACAACGCTGCCGATGCTGCTAAGGGACCAGGCAAGACGCTCCGCTCAACCGCAGCCGATGGCGCTATCACCATCAAGTTTAATCCTAACACCTCAACCTCTGGCTACACTGGCACCGGTTGGGAAGCAACCGTGACTCCGTTCAAGAACCACGACATGACCATTGACAGCGTGGAAGTGAACCAGACAAGCACCGACATCGTGCCTGTGGGCAGCGCGGACGCTGACATTATCAACTTCGTGGTGAACACCTCTGGCTCTCTCTCTAAGGCTACAGTGAAAGAAGTGAACCTCGACCTCAAGGGCTGTGAGCAAGCCGTGAGCAAGGTGAGCGTATATTACAGCGACAAGGAAGATGCCGCTACCGCTGTGGCGTTCGGTAATGTGGAGAATCCCGCAGCTACCGTGAATGTGACAGGCGAGCGAGAACTCGCTGAAGGCAAGAACTACTTCTGGGTGAAGTATGGAGTGAAGAACTCTGCCGTGTCGGGCACCCAGCTCGACGCTAAACTTGTAAGCATCAAGACCGCCGACGGCAAAACTATGGCGGTGGCTAATGGCGATCCAGAAGGCACACGTGAGGCACAGAACATCGTGAACATGGCGCCCGACACAACTGTCATCACCATCGTGAACCCAACCATGTTCTACGACGACGGCGGCAAGGACGGGCCTGTGACCGTGAAGTTCAGCGGTGTCACCATCTTCAAGCCTGGCAAGGATGGATGTGCAATCAAACTTGAAACCAACAAATTCTCCACTGGCTCCGGCAAGGTTTACATCTACGATGGTGAGGGCGTGGACGATGCCAGCCTCGTTGGTTCTTACAATTATGTATCTGCTCCCCCAACCTATATCTCGAAGGCCGCAGATGGCGCTCTGACCATCAAGTTCGACGGCCCGACCTCTACCTACACCTCTTATGACGGCTTTGAGATGCAGGTGTCGCTCCACGAGCTCACCCCATTCGTCGTGGACAAGGTGGAAACTACCGCTCCACGCACCGATGCCGTGACCCGTGGCGCAAGCGGCGCTCCTATGCAGCAAATTGCCGTGACCGTGGGTGGCGACCGTGGCACGCTCAAGCTCAACAACTTCTCGTTCAAGGCTGAGGGCACAACCAATGCGGCCGACATCACTGGCGCGCGCCTCTATTATACAGCCAAGGGCACCGCATTCAGCACCAATAACTGTGTGGCCACACTGAGCAGCGTCTCCGCTACTGAAACCAACACGTTTGTGGCTGAAAAGGACATTGAAATCACTGATTTTGGCACCTACCACTTCTGGCTCACCTACGATGTGGCAGCAGAAGCACAAGCTGGCAACACCGTGGCTGCACAGGTGACGGCACTCACCGTGGACGGCACCAGCGTGGCTGCCACTGGCAACGCCGCTACCCGCGCCATCAAGGCCGGCATGAAGGGCACTTACACCATTGGCGCATCAGCCACTGCCAACTATGCCTCTTTCGCCGCCGCTACCGCAGCACTGAAAGAGAATGGCGTGGAAGGCCCAGTGACTATGCAGATTGAAAACGGCACTTACGCCGAGAAAGTTCGCCTCGTGCAGGTGGATGGCGTGAGCGAGACCAACACTATCACCTTCGAGAGCCAAAGCGGCAACCGTGAGGATGTGGTGATCACTGGCGGAAGCTATTCCGATCCTGCATATGGCGAGCACAAGGAAGGCGCGTTCTTCATCGACAGCACCTCTTACGTGACAGTGAAGAACCTCTCGGTGATTCCTGCGAGCCAGACCTTCCCAAGCGCAGTGCACATCTACAACCAGAGCCGCCACGTGACTATCGACAATGTGGCAGTGAAGGCCGACCCGGTGACCGGTTCATCTGTGTACAATGGTATGCGACTGATCTACACCGAGGCTAAGGATGAAGACGGCAAGAACAACGATTTCTTCACTGTTCAGAACTGCGACCTGTATGGTGGTCACATCGCTCTTTACCTGGGTGGTACATCCACTGTGAAGTACACCCGCGAACAAGGCTTGAAGGCTATCGGCAACAATATCGCAGAGTCGGGCAGTAAGGGTATCTATGTGACCGATGAAGACGATATGCTCATTGAAGGCAACGTGATAGCCCAAAGCACTACTGAGAAAACTGGTTACTATGGTATAGACCTGTTCCGAGTGCGTGGCAATTCTGTGATCCGTAACAACAAAATCACCAACAGCCAGACAAGCTACAGCGGCGGTATCCAGCTTCGCACCATCTGCTACGGCAGCGTGGAGAATCCTATTCTTGTTTACAACAATAGCATCAGCATCACCGCCTCGCCCAACTCAAGCTCTTCTTGCATTGAGATTTCAGCCGACAGCAAGAATATTCACGCATACTACAACACTGCGCGAATTGCCGGTAAGGCTGGCTACTGCTACTACACTGCACGTGCGCGCAGCGACGAGGCGTTCACCAACGTTGTGCTGAAGAACAACTTGCTGCAAAACTTGACCACTTCCGGTCCTGTGATGTTTGTGTACGGGAATGAATACATTAAGCGTATGACTATCAGCCATAACGCTATGTACGATGCCAGTGGCTTGATTATGCCATCTACCGACATGGATGCTTTCAATGCCCTTGTAGGCGACCAGACCAACGTTGCTGACTCTGCAGAATTTGTGAGCGATACGGATCTCCAGCTCCGCAGTGCAGGCAAGCTCCAGGCTGGTGTGCCTATCGATGGCATTACCACCGACATCAAGGGCGTGACCCGCAGCACCGAGCATCCTACCATTGGTGCCTATGAATATAAGAAAATCACCGTAGAGAATCCTGAAATCGCACAAGGCTACCCTGTGGTGGCTGGCGTGGCTGAAACTTCTGCCACCGTCAAGACCAAATGGAACGTGAGCGGAAAGCTCTATGCCAAGGTGGAGAAAGTGGTAGAGCAAAGTGAGAGCGCACCAGCACGCAAGGCTGCGCGCTTGCCTAAGAGGGTGGTTTCTGCCGACGACCTGTTGAGCACCACTGCGGTGAGCGTGAATGCAGCCGAGGAGACCAGCACCGTGTTCAGCGGCCTTGAGTCGGGCAGCAAGTATCGTGCTTACTTCTTGCTTGAAAGTGCTTACGATGGCGCCAAGAGCGAAGTTGTGACTTCCGACGAGTTCACCACTCTCCGTCACTTCGATCCTCTTGCCATCACAATGAACAACCCTATCGCACGCATCGAGGAAGGTGGCAACGCCACACTCTCCGCATCTGTGGAAGGCGGTGAAGATCCTTACACTTATGAGTGGCGCGACCAGATGAACCAAGTGGTTTCCAACGAGGCCACTGTGGCAGTAAGCCCTGCCTACACTTATGGCTACAAGCTCACCGTGAAGAGCAACGACGGACAGACTGCCACTGCAAAAACTTCCGTGTATGTGACTGGTGATGCTGTGACTGCAACATTCGACGACAATTACCTGGCTGAAAACAGCCACTTCGCTGGCGACAACGAGGAAGACAAGTTCTTCAGCGGATCATACGCCTTCAACGTGGCCGACATGGGTGGCTGGTGGTATGGCTATGCTTTGAGCAACAGCACTTCCACCGCATTCAACAGCCTCGACGATCAGTTCAACTCTTCTGTTGGCTCTGGCGTGGACGGCTCAAGCAACTACTGTGTGGCTTACCCGAGCGGCACAAGCGTAGAGGTGACCAACAAGGAAGAAGGCGACAGCATTTCTGGCGCATTCATCACCAACAACGCTTATGCTGTAAGCAGTATGACCAAAGGCGACAGCTTCGCTCACAAGTTTGCCAAGGGCGACTGGTTCAAGCTCACAGCTGAAGGCACAGCAGCCGATGGCACCACCAAGAGTGTGGACTTCTACCTCGCCGACTTCCGCAGTGAGAATGAGGCCGACCACTATATGCTCACCAGTTGGCAGTGGTTCGACTTGCGCTCGCTCGGCAAGGTGACCGGTGTCACGTTTAAGTTTGCAAGTAGCGATAATGGCAAGTATGGCATGAACACTCCAGCTTACTTGTGCATCGACAACCTGAACGGCATTCGTCCAGAAACTGAGGCCGAGCGCACCGTTCGTGTGGGCGACACCAACATTGCCCTCTCCGATCTCTTCAGCCTTGAAAGCGACGGATCTTCCGTAAGCTATGCCGTAGAGGAGGTTTCAACCAAGGGTAATATCACTGCCACCGTAGATGGCGAGGCTCTCAGCGTGAACGCTGTGGCTGGCGCTGAAAAGGTGGTTGTGGTGAGCGCAACCCAGAAGGGCAAGACTCAATACGTGCGCCTCACTATCACCGTGGACGGCACCACCTATATTGGTGATGTGGCAGGCCAAGGCGTGAATGTGGCCGTAAGCGGCAACACTATCAAGGTGAATGGCGCTAAGAGCGTGCGCGTGTTCAGCACTACTGGCGCCCTGGTGGGCACGGGCAATGACATTGACGTTGTGCCAGGCGTTTACCTCGTAGTAGCCGACGGTGCTACCCACAAGGTGGTCGTGAAATGAGAAATTCTTTGATTGGCTAAATTAGCCGATTGAGGAGTCTTTTGAAATTCCTTTTATATACAGGAGCGCCACGGAGGAAACTTCGTGGCGCCCTTTTTTTACATACTGCAAATGTTGGCGGTTTGGCGCGTAATCACTATTTTTGCAAGGAAATAAAAGAAAAGAAGATATGAAAAAATTGTTAGGATTTGCCCTGCTGATGATTATGAGCATAATGATAGTGGCGTGTACCGACGATGCCGACCGCCGCCGTGTGTATGTGGTGAACAACACCCAAGACACCTTGGTGCTTTATCTGCAAAGCGGTCAAAAGTATTCAGATGTGCATTCTGACTTCAACACCGTTTTCCCTCCTTCGAAAACGGTGGAGATGCCGTTTTTCGTGCCTTTCAACGGATTGCCCTCCTACCCCTTCGACGAGGACCATGAAAAGGTGGTGTTCAAGACGCAGCATGGCGCAAAGACGGTGAATAAAGACTATCACAACGGGAAAAGCTTCGTATATGGCAAGCGTGAAGGCGTGGAGGGCTACTTCTACGTGGTGGAAGAGTCCGACATCCAGAAGTGAGTGCCCATTTAGGTGAAGTCTGCAATCACGAGCTTTTGCCGGCCGTATAAATAAATAGGGGTGAAGCGTTTGCTTCACCCCTATTTATATCTCGACTGGTTTTCAATTGTACCCATTTTTTTGTAGGCTCTGAATATTCTGAAAAAATATCTACTTTAATATGGTGGGGTAGCAAAAAAAGAAGAAGTTCACTTTTGAACTTCTTCTTTTTGGTAGAGACGAAGGGATTCGAACCCTTGACCTCTGCAATGTGACTGCAGCGCTCTAAACCAGCTGGGCTACGCCTCTGTTTTGCTTTTAGCACTGCAAAAGTAGTAAAAGTTTGCGACTTGGCAATACCCAAAGGCTTTTATTTTTCTAAAATTTAATTTTTTTAGCGTTTTTCTTCGCTGAAAGGTGGGGGTGTGGTGCGTGATTGCATCTGGTCAATGGCTTCGCAAAATGTGGCCACGTCGCGGGCTTCTTCATCGAGGCGCTCGGCATAGTTGAGCCTCTGTTGGCAGAAACGGTGCATCCACAAGCAGAAAATCACGAGAGGAATGTAGCTGATGATGGAGAGAAGTTCGTGTTCGGCGCCCACCATAAGGATGGAGTCGTAGATGCCGTGGGTGAGTATGGGTGCCATCAACACGAGTGACCGGTATTTTCGGTATTGGATAGGGTAGAAGTGCACCAGAGAGTAGAAGAATCCCATCAGCACTGCAAAAATATAATGCCCAGGCACGGCAAGCAGACTTCTGACGATGGCAGTGGCTTGCCACTGCTCTCCGCCATAGAACACATACAGCACGTTTTCGAACCCTGCGAAGCCCATGCCTACGCACACGGCATACACGATGCCGTCAAACGCCTCGTCGAATACTCCGTCCTCAGCGCATTTGCGGAGCAAGAGCCAAAGCATGAGCAGTTTCATGGACTCTTCAGGAATAGCCGCTCCCACAAAGGCAGTGAACACACCCCTGAAAAATGGCAGTGAAGCGATCATTCCATAATCGGAACTATATAGCAGGCCCTCCAGCGTCATGGAAAGAGGCACCGACAGCAGGGCGGAAATCAGTCCGTATGTCAGCGCCTGAACGATGCGCATGGCAGGCTCAGGGTGCTTGCGGTCACGGAATAGAACGTAGCCTACCAGCAGTGCCGCCGGCAGAAGGCTGCAAAAAAGCATTATAAGTGTTTCCATTATCTCGTGTTTTTTTCTTTTGAATCTATCTTTGGCTTGTGCCACAAATTTACACAAAAGGCTTGATGCGCATGGCATTCTGTACCGCTTTTTTCGTGTGCGTGACCATACTTCGCAGCCACAGAAACCGATATAATTCACTTTTTTTGAAAAAAAGGCGCGAAAAGTTTGCAAGATAGGGAAGTTTTGCCGTATCTTTGCATCGCTAAAACAAACTGGTGCGTTAGTTCAGTTGGTTAGAATGCCTGCCTGTCACGCAGGAGGTCGCTGGTTCGAGTCCTGTACGCACCGCTTAAAATAGCAAGAAAGCAGCAAGCCGATGCTTGTTGCTTTCCTTTTTTAGTAACCCCGAGGGGAAATGATTCTTAAAACACGATATTCTTCATGAAAACCTTTATTCTCCATATTCTCATCGCTGCTGCTATGTGCCTTTCGTTAGGTGGCTGCTCCCAGAAGAAAGCCGCTTCTCCTATGCCCTGCCCGGATCAAGCCACTGTCTGCGACTCCGACACCACCGCTCCTGCCGACACTGTGCCGACGGGAGCCGGCGGCACCGCTGCGCCCAAGGCTGCCCAGAACAGTTCGTTCAACGGCGTTAGCTCCAAGAACAGCAATGGCGATGACGAGATATTAGGCTTCGACGACGATGTGGACGATGATAACGACATGGACGCGTTTATGAACGATTACCACGATGGCGATAAATAGCCGTGCCCACACCGCGGCATTGAGTGGCCGTGTGCCTCACCGCAGTGTCAGCATGCGGCACTGATGCGAGAGCGCTGACGGCGCAGGCGTCTCAGCTTCTCTGCCCGCTTGAAATTCCGCATCACACCCATTCCCACCTTCGGCCAGGAAGGTATGTGCTTGATTTGGTGGCGCACCATGGGTATATCCCACAGAAGCATCAGCATAGCGAAAAACAGGCCGGCCAAGAGCGTCCATCCAAACAGGATTTTCACGCTTTGCGCCATGAATCCCTCCACCATTCCGCTCATCATCTGCTGAAAATCAATGTGGGTGGCGCTCATTCTCACGCTGTCGATATATCCACAGCAGCGCGCAAAGCCATCGCCCATATAATATTTTATGCCTCTGGCATGCAGCGCGGCTCCCACAAGCCCGCCCACAAACATGTGCAGCACATTGAACACCGACAGCGCCTGGAAAAAATGTTCAAACGACATGATGGCGTGCAGGCACCACATGAGCGCGATGCACAGCACCGCATAGCTGAACCCGCGCCACATGAGCGGCATGCGCAGCTGCTCAATGTTGAGGTTGGAGTCTACAAGGAAATAGAATCCTCCGGCATAAAGGCAAAACGCCGCCAGTGCCAGTGCCATCAGCTTGTACACGTTCCACCGCATCAGCCCCAGCCAGCCGAGCGCAAACAGGCATCCTGCCCATATTCCCGGCAGTGACCATTGGCCAAGCGCCTCATAAGTGAGGTCGGAATAGTGCATCACTTCCTCGTAATATATCATTTCGAGCACATGCTCACACGAGAACAGCGCCTCCACCACCCCTATGAGCAGAATTACGGGCACCACATTGTGGTAGGTCCACATTGTCGGTTCTATATATGCCTTATGGCGATTCCCCATGCGGTAGAGGCTGGTGGCAAGCGTGACCAGTGCCGTTCCGGTCACCAGCCTAAACTGCCGGGAGTGCCACCAGTCGAGCCAGTCGCCATAGTTGAGCAGCCACGCCACCTGCAGCCACACCGCTATCCACAGCAGCGCGCCCAACCAGTCGACGCCTTTGAGTGGCACAATCTGTGGCATAGCGTGAAAAGGCTTCGTGAGCATCGCCTGCACCAGTAGCACCAGTAGCATCAGCCCCATCACGAACCAGTGCATATAGGTCCAGTGCATTGTGTAGGCAAACCATGCCGACAGATAGCCCGCCACCTCGATGGAGGTGAGCAGTACAATGTGGAGTATGGGGAAAAACACTCCAAAGTCGCGCTTTGGCGTCATCCACAGCTGAATGTTTGACATGCACTCGAATGTGCCTTGTATTTTGGCCATACCACATATCACACACAGGAGCCATAGCGCTAAAAGCGGCATTTTAAAAGTGGCGAGCAGGTTGCACGCCAGAATCACCGCCGCCGACACCATCAGCAGCGACTTGTTGCTGAAGCGGAACTTCATGCGGAACAGCACCGGGAAATACAGCGCCATGCCGATGAGCGTGGCGTAGAGGCACATTTGCACATCCTCGCGCATCACGCTCCATTCGCCCACCACATTGTTCATCGCGCCAAGGTACATGCCATTGGCAAACTGGAAGCAGAAGGCCAGCACCACATAAATCCATGGCCTTGCCCACTTTGGCACAAAGCCATAGTACATGGGCATTGCAAAAGTGGTGGGAGGCCCGCCGGCCTTTGGCTTATTGTCTTGTTGATTCCTGTTCATTTGCTCATTTTTTTACCACACACTCCACATTCATGCCGGCACGGAGTTTTGCCATCTTTCGCTTGTCGGCATTCAAGTGTATGCGCACCGGTATGCGCTGCTCCACCTTCACGAAATTGCCGGTGGCATTGTCCTGTGGCACTATGGAGAATGCCGAGCCTGTGGCATCGCTGATGCGCTCCACCGTGCCTTCGTAGCTCACTCCGGGCACAGCATCGACGGTGACCTTTACTTTTGACCCAATGTGAATGCCGGGCAGCTGCGTTTCGCGGAAGTTGGCCATCACCCACAGTTCGGAGTTGTCCACAATGTTGACCATCGTCTGTCCGGGCTGCACGAGCTGTCCCTCATGAATTTCTTTCTTGCCTACCACGCCATCGGCGGTGGCGATAATCACGGTGTACGACAGGTTGAGCTTGGCAAGCTGTATTTGGGCGCGGGCGGCCTTGATGGCTGCCTGGTTTTGTGATAGTCGGTGGCCCTGCTCTTGCTCTGTGTGCGCCAGGGTGGCCTTGCTGCGCACGGCTTGCTCATAGTGGGCCTTTGCGGCAAGGTAAGCGGTGTGCACCTGGTCGTACTGCTGCTGTGTCACCGCATCGTTTTTCAGCAACTGAGCATACCGCTCGTCGTCCTGTCGGGCGTTTTCCATGCGCACGCTTGCCTCGTCGATGCCGGCGTCCGACACGTTCATGCTTTGGCGAGTGGTGCCCATTGATGAGGCGGTGGCATCACCACCGGCGAGTTCGCGCTGCAAGCCAGCCTCGGCCTGTGCCAGCTGGAGCTTGAACTCGCTGTCTTCTATCACCACGAGCGTGTCGCCCTTGTGCACGGGCTGGTATTCGCTGAAGCGTATTTCCTTGATAAATCCTCCCACACGGGTGTTGACGGGGGTGATGTGCTGCTGTATGGTGGCGTTGTCGGTGTATTCCCCCTCATCAAAGTGAGCGAAATGGCAGTAAACGAGCCATGCGCCAAAGCCGAGGATCACGAGCACGCAAATGTTGTAGATTAGTCGTAATAGTTTTTTCTTTTTCATATTTCAGTGTTATGTGGATTGGGGTTTAAATTTTTCCTGTCACATACAGGATATTATAATAGGTGAGGGCGATATTGATCTGTGCATTCACTTCCTGAAGCTCGGCGTTGAGTTTCACGTTTGAAGCGCCGATCATGTCGGTGATGAGTGCCAGTTGGTTGGCGTAGCGGTTCTGCACCACCTGGTAATTTTGTGTGGCGAGCTCCACGCTCTTTCGCTGAGTTCGCAGCTCTACGAACGCCTGCTGGTGCAGCGTGTAGGCCTGATGCACGCTGTTGTTCACGCTCTCGGCTGTCACGGAATGCGCATCACGGCAAAGTTGAAGCTGCTCTTCCGCCTTGCGCACGCTCTTGGGGCTCTTGAACAGCGAACTGAGTGAATATTTCACGCCCACGCCCACATACCAGATGTTGAAATTCTTGTTGATGGGGGGAATGTCGTAGGTGAAGGGACCAGAGAAATTGTCGGCTGCCACTACGGCGATTTTTGGCATCAGTTCGCTCTTGGCAAGTTTCAGTTGCTGTTCAGCCACGCTGATTCCCAGCGACGATTGGTGAATCAGCGGCGAGCATGCTGTGGCGCTGTTCTGCATGTCGGCTTCCGACAGCAGCGTATTTTCTGCCGCGTCGAGGTCGATGTCGGGCACAATGCACTCCTCGCCGATGCCAAGGGTGTTACACAGCTGGTGGTTGAGGATGCTTTTCTGGTCCTCAAGCTGGCGTTTCCCCAGTTTTAGTGACTCGAGCTGAAGCTCATAGCGCGTCACGTCGTTTTTGAGCACCATGCCCTGTTCCTGCTTTGCCTTGATGTCGGTGATGAGGCGCTCGGTGAGCGAGATGTTGCTGTCATACACCTTGATGCCGTTGTCGAGCTTGAAGATCTCAAGGAGCTGCCCCACAGTGGCGAGCCTCAGCTGGCTACGCGTCAGGCTGACGGAATTCTCGCTCTGTGCTTTTTGTAGCTCCGCGAGCTTGATGCCGGTGGTGATGGCGCCTCCGGCATACACAGGCTGTTGGAGTTCCACGGCGAGGGCATTGCCGAAATGTGGCTGGCTCACGCCAGTGGCATGGCTGAAGTTGCGGTCGGTGATGAGCACATTGCCTGTGTAGCTCACCGACAGCGATGCGCTGATGTCTGGAAGGCGTCGGTTCTTTGCCTCTTCAATGCCAGCCTGTGCCACCCCGACAGCCGTTTTCTGAGCTGCAAGAGCGTGGCTTCCACTCTCAATGAGGTTGAAGAGTCCGGAGATGGAGAGCCTGCGCTGCGCCTGTGACTTTCCGGCGCCCAAGAGTAGCGCGCTTGCGCAAACACATAATAGTAGTCTTTTTCGCATAGTGAAATTATTGAGTTTGGATTGCTGATTTTTTCGGGTGCAAAATTACGCACATTTCCACTGCTCTCCGTTTAACAAAATCCTACAAAAATTGAATATTTCGGAACATTGATGCCTATATATACCATAAAATTCCGATATTTGCGGAATAATTCAGAATAAATGAAGCGGACACATCACATTACTTGCGTCAAGCCTATGGATATAGAGATGGTGCCTAACGGAAAAGCACGGCTCTTTACCACGAGTTTTGAGGAACTGTTTAGCGAAGCCACAGTCATCGACTATGGTACGATTTTACTGTGCCTTGAAGGCGCAGCCTGCATTACAGTGAACTTTTATGAATGGAAACTGATGAAAGGCGCTGTCATCACATTGTTTCCGGGCGATGTGGTGGAGATTGGCGATAGGGAAGGAGGATTTAAGGCTCAGGTGCTGAAATACAATGCCTCCTTGCTGCGTGAGGCGAGTCTGCAACTGGAGCAAACGGTGTATTCACAACTGAAAACCGATCGCTGCCGGGCGCAAACGCCCATACTCACCAGCATCATCACCAACATGTTCGCATTGCTCCAGCTCTATTTTAATCAAGAGGGGTGCATCTGCCTCGACCAGTTGGTGACGCTACAGCTGAAAGCTTTTTTTCTTGGTTTTCATGATTATCTTTACCGTAACCAGGATGAAAAGAAGCTGGAGACGGGAAGCCCTCGCACAAGGGAACTGTTCAACCAGTTTATGCGGCTGCTTGAGAAACGCTACAGGCAATCGCGTGACGTGAGCTACTATGCCTCCCTACTGAACATATCGCCAAAATATCTTGGAATAGTCACGCGCCGTGTGACGGGGCATCATGTGAAGGCCATCATCGACCATTATGTGGTGCTACAAATCAAGCAGTCGCTTGTCACTGAGCAGAAGTCGGTGAAGGAAATTTCATGGGACTATCATTTCTGCGACATATCTTTCTTTTGCCGCTACTTTAAGCGCCACACAGGGCTCACCCCGCAGCAGTTTAGAAATGGGCAGCAGGAAGAAAGAAGGGGTTAGAAGTTAGAGATTAGAGGTTATTGGTGGGCATAATTGGCTTGTCCCTCCCTAACCCTTTTTCTCTAACCTCTAACCTCTAATCTCTAATTTCTGAAAAATCAGATTCCGGCACCGTCTTGGTAGAATGGCTCCTCTATGGCGTGGCTCTGGAGCACTCGCGAGTGGGGTGGCACATCGTGTGTGAGCCACACGTTGCCACCCACCACTGTGTGGTGTCCGATTTTTACCCGGCCCAGTATTGAGGTGTTGGAATACACTGTCACATGGTCTTCCAGAATAGGGTGGCGAGGCACGTCGATGGGCACACCATTAGCATCATAGGAAAAGTTTTTTGCTCCGAGTGTCACGCCCTGATAGAGCATCACATGGTTGCCGATCACACTTGTGGCGCCAATCACCACGCCAGTGCCGTGGTCGATGCTGAAATACTCTCCAATCTGTGCGGCAGGGTGAATGTCGATGCCCGTGGCGGAGTGCGCTATCTCAGTGATGACGCGCGGAATGATGGGCACGCCTTGCATGTGAAGCTGGTGAGCCGCGCGATAGTGGACCATCACCTTTATCACAGGATAGCAGAGAATCACCTCCTGCATCGATTTCACGGCAGGGTCGTTGTGCATCACGGCGTCGGCATCGGTGTGGAGCAGCCTCGAAATTTCGGGTAAGGCCACCACAAACTTGAGTGCCACTTTATCGGGGTCGGCAATGTCCTTGATGGTGGAAAGTTGCTCAGTAAGCACTATGCGAATGGCCTCATTGCCATTGGTCCACGATGGCACATCGGAATATGAGGGGAAAATCACGTAGCCCACCAGCTCCATAAGCCGCTTGAGCTGTGTTACAGATGGTGCATACATCATTATTATTCAAATAGAGAGGTGGATAAATAGCGCTCGCCAGTGTCGGGTAGCAATGCCACGATGAGCTTGCCCGCGTTCTCGTCCTTTCTTGCCAGGGCGAGTGCGGCAGAGAAGGCTGCGCCCGATGAAATGCCCACGAGCAGTCCGCGAGTGCGTGCCAGCGTGCGAGCACCATCGAAAGCGTCGTCGTCGGTCACTGTCATCACCTCGTCCACCACATCAGCGTGGTAGGTGGAGGGCACAAACCCTGCGCCGATGCCTTGTATTTTATGCTTTCCAGCCACCCCCGTGGTCAGCACAGCAGATGAAGCCGGCTCCACGGCCACCACTTTCACGGCAGGGTTGTGCTTCTTGAGCGCCTTTCCCACGCCGCTCACTGTGCCGCCTGTGCCTACGCCAGCCACGAAAATATCCACTTTGCCATCGGTGTCGGCCCACACTTCCTCGCCAGTGGTGCGCTCATGCACGGCAGGATTGGCGGGGTTGACAAACTGCCCCAAAATTACTGCCCCAGGAATGGTGTCGCGAAGCTGCTCCGCCTTGGCGATAGCCCCCTTCATGCCTTCCGCTCCAGGGGTCAGCTCGAGCTGCGCGCCGTAGGCTTTGAGCAAATTCCGGCGCTCCACGCTCATGGTGTCGGGCATGGTGAGAATGGTTTTGTAGCCTTTAGCCACGCCCACCCATGCCAGGCCCACCCCCGTGTTGCCGCTGGTGGGCTCAATGATGGTGGCTCCGGGCTTCAGTACTCCCTTTTTCTCGGCATCCTCAATCATGGCCAGGGCAATGCGGTCCTTCACACTGCCGCCAGGATTGAAAGCCTCCACTTTCACGGCGATTCTTGCTTTTTGGTTTTCAAATCCGCTCACCTCCACTAATGGGGTGTGCCCTACGAGTTCTGTAATTGATGAGTAAATCATAATGTGATAATGTTTTATAAATTGTTGATATTAATAAATTCGGATAAAAAATGCGCCTTGCCAACGTTTAGAGTGGCAAGGCGCAGGTATTTTGCTTGATAATAAAAAATCTGGCTGAATGTCATACAGCATCACGCAAAACCATCGTGCCGAGCCAATCGCTTGATTCGGGACAACAGCAGCAGCAACAAGCTGGCGATGATGTGTAGAAATGCTTCATTCTATTAAGTGATTCGTTTTGTTGGGTGCAAAGTTATAGCTAAAATGTAAATAATGCAAGCGATTCGTAACAAAAAGTGGGCGAGAATAGTGTTAGGGCTATTCCTATTCCGATATTTCCGTGCCTATGATGCTGTGTATGGCCTTGCCCACCGCATTTGCCACGTCGGGGGCTATAAGACCGTGGGTGCCTTGCTCCTTCACGGCGATGTCGCCAGCCAGGCCGTGCACATACACGCCCAGTGCCACGCTCCAGTCGGGGGAATAGCCCTGCGCTATGAAAGCCGCGATCACACCAGTGAGCACGTCGCCGCTGCCTGCGGTGGCGAGGCCAGGGTTGCCAGTGCTGTTGATATACACTTTGCCGTCGGGGCGCACCGTCTTGGTGTAGCGCCCTTTCAGCACGATGGTGATTTCGTAGAGGCGCGACACGTCGATGGCCTTTTTCAACCGCTCCTCGTCGCTGTTATGCTCGCCAAACAACCGGTCGAACTCGCTGTCGTGCGGTGTGAGAATCGATCCTTTAGGAATGCTGTGGATGAGCACTTGGCGCATGGCTATGCAGTTGAGCGCGTCGGCGTCGAGGATGCAGGGGCGTCGATAGCGCTTAATGAAGGAGTCGATTGCGGCGATGGTGTCGCCGGTGGTGCTCATTCCAGGGCCGAGTGCCACCACATTATAGTGATGGTGCAGTTCTATTTCGGTGGTGAAGTATTCGCTCTGGTCGGCCTCGAAAAGCACCTCAGGCACGGTGCTTGCCAAAGGTATGTAGCCGCACTTGGGGGCGTGCACGGTCACCAGTCCGGCGCCAGCGCGCATAGCGCCGCGTGCGGCAAGTGTGGCGGCACCCATCATGCCGTAGCTGCCAGCCACGATAAACACGGTGCCGTTGTCGTATTTGTTGATGAAATTGCCATGGGGGCGTAGTTCACGTTTCACGTCGTCGCGCTCTATCAGATAGAAGTCGGTGGGTGTGCTTGCTATGGCATTCTGGTCCATTTCAAGGTCGAGCACCACTACCTCGCCGAGGAATTCTGCATTTTCCTTGAAGAAGAACGACAGGCGCTTGAACTGGAACGTGAGGGTGAGGTTGGAGCGAATAATGTTACGCCGGTCCACGCCAGTGTTCCACTCTCCAAACAGCCCGGAGGGTATGTCGATAGCCACCACAAATGCGTGCGAATCGTTGATATACTGCACCGTGGAGGCATAACCGCCCTTCAGAGGACTTGTCAAGCCAGAGCCGAACAGCCCGTCCACCACCAGGTCGTCGGGGCCGAGCTCAGGCGGCGTGAAGGTGTCGAGCACCTCAATCAGCTCCACGCGGTCGATGCCTTTCAGGCGGTCGCGGTTGGTTTCGCAGCAGTGGGAGAGGCGGGTGGCCTTCACATTGAAGAGATACACCTCAGAGCGGTAGCCCTGCTCAGCCAAAAGCCTTGCCACAGCCAATGCGTCGCCGCCATTGTTGCCAGGGCCGGCAAAAATCACAATTCGTTTGCTGGGATGCCAGCGTGATATAATTTGATAGACCACAGCAGAAGCGGCACGCTCCATCAAGTCAAGCATTTTGATGTTTTCACTTTCAATAGTGGCCTCATCGATTCTTCTAATACCTTCGGTAGTAAAAATCTTCATAAACTCCGTCGTTTTTGCACTTTGTAGCTTCAATAAGGAAATTACCTACAAAAATAATGATTTTTTTCTTGGCTTTGGCTGTGAAATGTGAAAAATAATGGAAAAACTGCTCTAATGCCACATATATAAGGAGGAAAATTTGGTGGGTATTGTAAACTTTTTTACCTTTGTGGAAATTTTTCTTTAATTGCTAAAAATGGAAGAAACAGTAGTGAAGGGCATGACCTTCGTTCCCTACATCAGCGAGGCTGAAATTTTAAAGCAGGTGGAACGCGTGGCGCACGAGATTGTGGACAGCCTCGGCGATGAGAAGTCGCCCGTGTTTGTGTGCGTGCTCAATGGTGCTTTCGTGTTTGCCTCCGACTTGTTTCGCGCCTGCAGTCTGCCAGAAGCCGAGATCACGTTTATCCGTTTCAAAAGCTATGAGGGCACTTCCTCCACGGGAGTGGTGAACGAGGTGATGGGCCTGGCGGAAAACATTGAGGGGCGCGACGTCATCATCATAGAGGACATCGTGGACACTGGCGTGACGGCTAAGGCGCTGCGCGCCGAGCTTCAGAAGCACGGCCCAAAAAGTGTGAAGATGGCCACGCTGCTGTTTAAACCCAAATCGCTCACCACAGGACAGAAGCCCGAGTTTGTGGGGTTTGAGATCCCGTCGAAATTCATCTTGGGCTATGGTCTCGACATCGACGGGCAGGCACGTGGCCTGCGTGATATCCTGGTTCTGAAAGATTGATAAGAAAACACTATAATAAAAAAACAACGGCTATTTAATTTTTAATTTTTTATAACACATGCTCAACATTGTAATGTTCGGCGCTCCAGGTTCCGGTAAGGGAACTCAAAGCGAAGTCTTGATTAAGACCTATGGACTCTTTCACATTTCTACTGGCGATGTGCTCCGCGACCATATCAAGCGTGGCACCGACCTTGGTAAAACTGCAAAAGAGTTTATCGACAGGGGTCAGCTGATCCCCGACGAACTGATGGTGAATATTTTGGCATCTGTGGTGGATGACAACAAGGAGGCCGCTAAAAATGGCGTTATCTTCGACGGTTTTCCACGCACAATCGCTCAGGCCGAGGCTCTTGAAACCATGCTCCAGAAGCGTGGCACCAAGGTGAGCGGCGTGATCGGGCTTGATGTGCCAGAAGAAATTCTCATCGGCCGTCTGCTCAACCGCGGTAAGGAGAGTGGTCGTAGCGACGACAATCTCGAGACCATCACCTCGCGTCTGGAAGTGTATAACAACCAAACCTCTCCACTGAAGGACTTCTATGCCAGCAAAGGCCTCCTTCACATGGTGCAAGGCACTGGTGGAGCCGACGTGGTGTTTGAACGCGTGAAAAAGGTGGTGGACGCTATTAAATAAAATTGCGCCCGCATACATTTATGTGTGTGTGACACCTTACTCACTCTCTTAATGCTAATCGGGCGAAGCACGCCCCATTAGCGACAGCACATTATTTTGTGAACTATATATGATAAAGGAATCCCGATGGGCGACCGCCCATCGGGATTCCTTTTCGTAGTTTTAAGCCTTGTGCCACACTGGGCGTGTGTTAGCGGTCGGGTGTGTCGAGCGTGTAGGGCTTTGGGCGTTGCACCGTGGTGCTGTATTCGTGGCCGAAAGAGTCGGTCACCTTCACTTTGACGGATGTGCTGGGGCTTGATGCCATCACCTTGAAAATGTGGCGAGTGCCTCCATAGCTGCCGGGGCCGCTTAATTCGCCCAGCTTCTTATAGCGTGGAAGCGTGTAGGCCAGTAAAAATGCGGGGTCGATGGCATGAATGCGCTTCACGGCCAGAGGCTTGCCATTTTCAGTGACTTCAATCTTCCAGTCGTCGTCCCAGGCAAACACATTGATGAGCATTGAGTTTTCTTCACAATCGGCATACTTCGGCATGCGGTCGAAAGTTTTTGTCAGCTCCTTGGCAGTCTTGTCGGTGGAGAGAAACTGCTTCACCACGTTCATGTCCGTCACACGGAACTGTGGCTCTTGCTTGAATTCGATAGGCACGAATTTCCATTCCAGACTGTCGCCATGCACCGTCCATCGGCTGTAGCCCGCGGGGGATCCGTCGGAGCATACACCTGTGCCAGCGGCTGGATAGGTTGACCACAGCGCGCCACCGATTGCGCATTGGTTGTGCTCCATGATGTGTGGGTATTCCGCAGGGTGGGCGTTATAATTGTAGTGGGTGTGGCCGCTCAAGAAATGCACGTTGGTGAATCCTTCAAAGCAATCGGCCAGCTCTTTATAGTTTTTCAGTGAGCCAGTGGCTGCAAATGCTCCATTGATTCGGAATGTGGGGATGTGAGAGCATACCACCACAGGTGCGTTCTTGTCAACGAGGGCGAGGTCCTGGCGAAGCCAGCTAATCTGCATTGGAGTGACGGCGCCGTCGTAGTCGCGCTGTCCCCACACCCCTTTCCTCGCCTTTTTTCCAGCGGGGAGTGTGTCGTTCTTATACACGATGTTGTCGAGCACCACGTAGTGCACCTTCCCAATGTTGTAAGAGTAATAATTAGGTCCCATCACTTCACGCCAAGGCTTTGCAGCGAGGAAGTCGGTGGCTGATGAGTGCGGCACGGAGGGGTCGTTGTCATGGTTGCCCATCACGGGGAAGAGAGGAAGAGGGTAGTGCATCTTGATCTGCATCTTTTTGAAGTCGGCGATAGTCAGTTTGTTGGAATACCAGAAAACGTCCCAGCTCAAATCGCCCAAAATAGTGGAATAGATGGGCATGTGCTCATTGGAGGCCTTCTCCTTCTCTTCCTTTAGCCGCGCGAGGTAGCCGTTCTTATAAGTTTTCACGTCGTCGAATCGCTTGGCGAGCTGGCAGTCGGCGCCCACGATCATCACATAATCGTCCGACGGGCAGTAGGAGAGCTTGAAGTCGTGCACCTCGGCGGAGGCAACGCTTGCATTGCTGAATTTTTGCCACGACTGAGGAGCGAATCCGTTGGCCATGTCCACCATGTAACCACGGGGAATGGATATAAACACATAGCCGTTGGTTTTGTCTGACTGCAGAGCATAACGGCCCTGCTTGTCGGTGGTCACCACGTTTACGCCATCACTCACGGCCACGCCGCTCACGGCAGAGCCATTACAAGTCACTGTGCCTGTCACATTTTGAGCCCATGCGGAGAGCAAGGCTGCGACAGTGAAAAAAGAAGAGAAAAGTAGTCGTCTCATTATATGTTTTAAGCTTCTTTGATGTTTTTTGAACGTTAATACAAAATTACTCATTTTATTCCCCTTCCAGCCATTGTAGGGTGAAATTTCTTGAGAAGTTTTGCCTTATATCTCCGTTTTGTGTAAAAAAGTATTTACCTATATATGCCCCCTCTATTATATGGTTGGCATAGCATGTGGTGCATACAAGCAGGGAGTGGGCG
>DLLC01000068.1:37779-48916 GCA_002476625.1 Porphyromonadaceae bacterium UBA7572
CGCCCACTCCCTGCTTGTATGCTATGGCTTGAAAAAGTCTTGCGGGAATGCGGTTTGTGAGAAAAATTCAAATATATTCTTATTTTTTTAGCTTCTTATAGATGGCTTGGCTCTCGGCCTCATAGCCGGGCTTGCCCAGCAAGGCGAACATATTCTTCTTGTAGGCCTCCACTCCGGGCTGGTTGAACGGGTTCACGCCAAGAATGTAGCCACTCACGCCACAAGCTTTCTCGAAGAAGTAGATGAGCTGGCCGATGTAGCGCTCGGTGAGGGCTGGTATGGTGATGAGCAGGTTAGGCACACCTCCGTCCACATGTGCAAGGCGAGTGCCAAGCTCCGCCATTTTGTTCACCTCGTCCACATGCTTGCCGGCGAGGAAGTTCAGGCCATCGAGGTTGGCGTCGTCGCCAGGGATGATTACGCTTTGGCTCATGTCGCCCACCGATAGCACTGTCTCAAAAATGGTGCGCTCGCCGTCTTGAATCCACTGTCCCATGGAGTGGAGGTCGGTGGTGAAGTCCACTGCCGCTGGGAATATGCCTTGGTGATTTTTCCCTTCACTTTCGCCATAGAGCTGTTTCCACCATTCTGCGAAATAATGGAGGCGTGGGCAGAAGTTCACGAGAATCTCAATCTTCTTGCCGGCCTGGTAAAGGGCGTTGCGCGTTTGAGCGTAGGTAAGCACGCTCTTATTGGTGTTGTCGTTCTCCATCTCCGCAGCGCCTTCCACAAGGGCTTTCACGTCGAATCCAGCCACAGCCACAGGCAGCAGTCCCACGGGAGTGAGCACGGAGTAGCGTCCACCCACGTTGTCGGGAATAACGTAAGTCTTGTAGCCCTCTTTGTCGGCAAGGCTGCGGAGCGCGCCCTTTTTCGCGTCGGTGATGGCCACGATGCGCTTAGCTGCCACATCTTTACCTTCCTGCTTTTCAAGCAAGTCCTTGAGCAGTCGGAACGCAATGGCAGGCTCAGTGGTGGTGCCAGATTTTGAAATCACGATAATGCCGAATTTGTGGCCGTTCAGCAGTCCCATCAAGTCGGCAAGATAGTCTTCTCCGATATTGTTGCCGGCAAAGAGCACCTTGCATTGGCTTGGCTTGTAGGCTGCAAAACTGTCGCTCAAAGCCTCTATCACAGCTTTGGCGCCAAGATAGCTGCCCCCGATGCCCACTGCCACCACATATTCGCAGCTCTCACGGAGAGATTTGGCTGTGGCCTCAATGTCGGCGAGCTGTGATTCGGTGATGCTGCTTGGCAAGTGAAGCCAATCGAGAAAATCGGCGCCTTCGCCAGTGCCATTTTCGAGCGTTTCGATAGCCTTGAGAGCAGGCTCATGCAGTGCGTCCACCTTATTTTGGTCGATACACTGGTCGAGTGCGTCGAAATTTGCTACTTGAATCTTTTGTAACATAGTTTTTTTGTATCGTTTTTTTAGAAGTTTTTTTTGCTATATGCTTTTGGTGAATGCGCGGCGGCGTTTGTGTTGTTCTTTCTCAAAGTATTGCCACTGTTTTTGCACATTCTCATTGGTCTCAAGTTCCACATTGGTCTCCGCCCATTCATAGCCTCGCTTGATAAACGCCGGAATCAGCTCAATGAAGAACAGCGAGTTCACGCCCTTGCTCTGATACTCTGGCTTCACGGCAATGAGCAGCAAGTCCACGATGTGATGCTCTCGCTTGATGGCGTTGAGCAGATGGAACCACCCGAATGGCAACATGCGTCCGCGGCTCTTAATCAAGCCCTTGGAAAGTGATGGCACGGAGATGCCCACGCCCACGAGCTGGCCTTCGGCATCTGCCACGAGCGAGATATGGTCGAGGGGCAGGAATGGCAAGTATTCTTTGATGTAGTGCTGCATTTGCTTCTTCGACAGCGGGGAATAGCCGAACAGACTGTCGTAGGCCTCGTTGATAAGCGAGAATATGGCATCGCCGTATTTTTTGACGAGTTCTTTACGGTTGGTGGTCTTCACCATGTGCAGTCCGAAGCGGTGCTGCACGATGTTGCCGATCTTGAGCATCTTTTCGGGAATTTCGGTTGGCACCTTCACCTTGAATTCCACCCAATCTACATCTTTTTCGAAGCCCAGACGCTCAAAGTGCTTCTGGTAATAAGGGTAGTTGTAGATAGTGGCTTGGGTGCTCAGCTGGTCAAAGCCCTCTATGAGGCATCCCTCGGGGTCCATGTCGGTGAAGCCGAGCGGACCGGTGAGGCGTGTCATGCCCTTGGCCTTCGCCCAGTCGCGCACGGCGCCGTAGAGCGCGTCCACCACTTCATCGTCGTCGATAAAGTCCACAAATCCGAAGCGTCCTTCCGCCTTGCCCTCGCGCTGGTTCACAAGATTGTTGATGATAGCGGCAATGCGCCCCACAGGTTTGCCCTCGCGGTAAGCCATGAAGAATGCGCTCTCGCAGAATTCGTAGGCGGGGTTTTCTTCAGGGAGAAAAGTGGTGAGCATATCGCCCACAAGGTCGGGAACGTAGTATTTGTTGTCCTTATATAGAATATCGATAGGAAAGTGTATAAACTTGAGCAAGTCTTTTTTTGTGGGCTCAAGTCTGCGGATTTCAACTGCCATTATAATCGTTTTCTGTTAATATTAATGTGCAAAGTTACAAAAAGAAATTAGAATTAGAAATTAGAGATTAGAAGTTAGAATTTAGAAGTATAGCTGTGGAAGCCTAATGAGTATGAATGAAGAATGGGTGAGTGCCGTTTTTCTGCACCCACCCACTATCGCTATATATATATCATTTAGTAAAGCCTACTTTGCTCCTTCCTGCACGAAATAAATGGAGCCATATTCGCAAGGTCCTGTGATGGTTAAATAATAGAACGTCATTAATGTGCTTGGCTCAAAAGTGACGCTTATGGTCTTTCCGTTTGTTTTCACCTGAATATTACTGTCGGGTGCCCAGCGTTCTGATAAATTCGTCCGGCTATAAGAGCGTAGTGTCATGTCTGCGCTGAAAACAGCATTGCTGCACTCAAAAGAATATGTGCCACCATTTTTAGGCACTTTGAAATATGTGACATCGTCAATATTCTGCGACTCATAGGAAACATTCTCCCACTTCATTTCTTGTGGCCCATCCAGCACTTCCTTATCATTGCATGAACAGAAAAATACGCACAACAGAGATAAAACTAAAAGTAACTTTTTCATAGTCTTGCCTTATTTGTGTGAAAAATTATATATAAGCATTATTTTGTCGTTATAGTCGTGATTTGGATTTGAATATGAAGAAAAGTCAAAAATCTTTGAATAAGTCCAGACCCTATGATATGCGTCACAGCTGTATTCATAGCGAATCGACTTTTCATACAATCCATTTTGTCCCCAGCCGAGATTCAAAAGGAAATATTCAGAATAAGTATCATAATTGTAATCATTTAATACAGTGTTCGGAACCAAATTACCCTCATCATCATATAATCTGTATTCTGTCTTAACTGCCATAAAGCCGTCAACAACCCACGCATGTCCACTTACACTGTTTTGCCCTCTCATATATATAGGATTCCCAGAAGCCACTTGTCCCTTCACCAAACTCTCGTCAAATCCAGATTTGGTGCTGAATGTGTAGCCTAATTCTCGGAATTCTTTTTTGGCGTCGTCAAAAGATGCGCCACTCTCTTTTGGATATTCAATGCCTAAACCTTTTCCAAGCATATAAAGCAATCTTGAGGCTGCATTAGTGGCTTGGTTTGAAGCATCTTCTTTACCAGTTGCCAACGATATTAGATTCCAATCGATATTCTCTCCGTCGATACGATTTGGATATTTGTAATAATTTATAATTTGGCCAATGGCTACGGGTACGCATCCTATTGGCGCAGATACTCCGTATAAGTTGCTGAGCTCCTGATTGAAAGGATATCCTTGATGCCAGCACGTTTTCAATAGTGGCCCATAGCTTTCTTTGACAATGGCCGTTTCGGTGGCAGTGCCATCCCCTTTGTCGGGGTTGAATTTTTGTGTTGACACCATTGCATTCTGGTAGGCGCCTACAGCCGCCAGAAGTTCCTTGTTCTGCAAACTGTTCTCATCAAAGTTGCCCTCTGAAGAAGCCAAATATACCGACACTCCATCGCGCTTATCTGCCGACACGACAGCAAAGCCTGCGTTGTCTTCAAAATTAACGATGTAGACGCCTTCTTGATATATTGTCGTCTTCACCGATGGCTGGGCTAATGCTTTCCTTTTGATACGGGCGCGGCTTTTCCTATAAGAGTTATCTCCCTGAGCTTGAAAAAACGCCACCGCCTCATTGACGGCTTGCTTCTCTGTGACTAAAAAACTCTCCAAATCACTTACTTTGCACTGGTTTTGGGTAAAATCCTCACCTTGACTGCTACAGCCTAATAGGAATATCGAAAAAATGAAATAGATAGCAATTTTAGTTTTCATAATTCGTTAATTTTTAGTTTATTTTGAATAAAGGTTTATAAAGACAATAGTTGGTTATTTAGATAGCAAATTTATATAAAAAAGAGCATTAAAGCAAAAGATCGTACTAAAAATGATTTTCCTCGCTGTAGAGTCCAACAGCGATTTTCCTTGGCGTCTGTTTTTTACTTTCTGAGGTTTTGCGGGTTGAATAAGTGTAAACGGAACGAAAATCTAACGTGTAATGAATGGTGTAATATGAAGAAAATGGCAATAACAGTACTGGCAGAAGTTATGATGCAGACTATGGTAGCGGCCGACACTTATCCGAACCTCACAGTTGAGACCATCGACGGGCAGAAGACCACCGTGCCAGTGGAGTCTCTTTTCATAACCGTGGAAGAAGGCTTCTTAAATGTGAGCGAACTACACATATCTCTGGCTACGCTGAAAAGAATGTATTTCACTTCGGATGAAGGTGTGGTCACTGGTATTGCGTCTCCAACTGCCGATGGGGTCACAGGTGATGTGGTGATCTACGACCTGCAAGGCCGAAGGGTGAAGGAAGCTGAGGTAAGAAAAGGGGAAGTGTATGTGCAGAAATCAGCTGCTGGCGCACAAAAGATAATATTTTAGGTATGACAGTTAAAAAAAAATTGGGTAAGATGATGAATAAGCGAATCTTTACATTCTTGACATTGGCAGCACTTTTTCTAATGGCAGCTCGCGCAGGAAGTCGAGAGGTGGTGGTGTGCTTCAATGGGGCTACCGCCACAGTGGAAGTGTCGGCCGACATACAGCCATACATCACTGCAAAGGTAAGCGGTGCCGATGTGGAGGTGGAGCAGAGCGATGCGGTGGCAGAAGAAATCACCTATCGCCTGTCGGGAGAAAGCCCCGACGGATCGTTCGTCCACTCTGGCGACTATAAAATCAACCTTTCGCTGGAAGGCCTGCTGCTTACAAGCCAAAAAGGCTCTGCTATACAGATAAAGAACGGAAAGCGGATAGCTGTGGTGATAAAAGACAGCACTAACAATGTGCTGACCGATATGGAAGGAGGCTCACAGGACGCCTGCTTCAAAGTGAAGGGGCACAGCGAATTTCAAGGTGGCGGCACTCTTACCATCAACGGCCGTGGCAAGCATGGCTACAAAGGAAAAGAATACTTGGAACTAAAGGCGTCGACAGGTGTGGTCAACATCAACTGCTCTGTGAAAGACGGCATACATTTAGACGAGTACTTCTTGATGAAAGGCGGAACGCTCAATATCACCACCACTGGTGATGGATACTGGGACGATGACGACAAGGAGACTAAAGCCCCATCGTGTATCAATAGTGCCGGATGTGTAACCATCAACGGGGGGGCTCTCACAATGAATAGCACAGGCAGTGGTGGCAAGGGAGTGAATAGCGACAGCTGCTTCGTCATGAACGGAGGAGTGGTGGTGGCTCGCACCACAGGCGCAAGATACATTTACGAAAATTATGATGGCGACCGCTCCGATATCGACCTTATCCCCGATTCTCTGAAAAACTCGCCAAAGGCCATCAAAGCCGACTTGGGCGTGTGTGTCAATGATGGGAAACTCACTATCTTTACAGAGCAAGATGGAGGTGAAGGCCTTGAGAGCAAGGACACGCTGGCCATTTATGGGGGTGACCTGCATATCGAGACTTTTGACGACTGTATCAATGCCGCAGGCAATATTCGCATCTCTGGTGGCAACCTTTATTTAAGTTCATTTGACAACGATGGCATCGATACCAACCAAAGCCTGTATATATCTGGTGGCAACATTGTTACGCAGGGCAACTATTTCCATGAGTTGGGTATTGATGTGAACGACAGAAGCCCATACAAGAATTTCTATCTTACGGGCGGAACACTGGTGAGCATTGGCGGCAACAGTCAGGTGTGCTATCCGCGCTCCTGCGACGGCAATCAGCCTGCACTCTACTATACTGGCACGGTGAAAGTGGGGACTGAGCTGCTACTGTATGATGTTACGGAGAATGCAGAAGTGATGCGTTACACGATCACCCGCGACTACACTGCTGAAGCTGGTGGCGTAGAGCCAGACCTCTGTATGATATTCTCGTCGCCACTCCTGTGCAAGGGGCATGCTTATGAGCTGCTCAACGTGGAGAATGGCCGCTCTATTGGTAGCGTGGCATCACTGAATGTGCCATACAGCATATTCTCAGCCGACGGCGCGAACAAATATGATGCCATCTTCTCTAACGAGATTTACACATCGGCAGGCATCACACTCCCATACCGAAAGGCAGTGCTCAATGCTGACACCGACAAGCAGCCCATTCTTGTTCTCTATATGCATGAGGCTCCATCAAGGGGAACAGACAATGCACAGCAACTAAAAGAGGCTGCCGTTGATTCCATCTACAGCTATCTTGCAACCCATAATATGAGTGCTATTATGATTGCACCACAATGCCCATCCACAATGGGCTGGACAGGGAAACTGCGGGACGCAGTGTATCAGCTTCAACAGAAAATTATCGGCAGTGGCAACGTAGCTGACGTGTATATATTGGGCAGCTCTATCGGAGCCAATGGAGTGTGGTGCCAGCTCCACTATTATCCAGGATTCTATTCAGCTGCCATGGCCGTGGCTGGCGACCCCTCCGGATATGAGGCGCAGAATATCGCTAAAACTCCAGTCATAACAGTAATGGGCACTGCTGACACAGTGATGCCTCTTGCCAATATGGAAAGCTTTGTCCCAGTCGTGGAGTCGGCTGGTGGCGCCATTCGGTTCGATGTGGAGGATGGGTATAGTCACACGGCTACATGCACCCGTGGCTACACCACCGACCGCTTAAACTGGCTTTTTGCCCATAAAAAAGGCGTGTCAACAGGCTTGAAAACTATTCCAGTAGCAGATAACACCACTGATAGTGCAGAGTATTACGACCTCAGCGGAAGGCGTGTGAGCACTCTTGCACACGGCTATTATATCTGTGGGGGGAAAGTGGTGGCTTGGTAACTCAATATTCATCTCAAAAAGCGACTAAGAAAATGAAAAAAACTTCTCTTATACTTATGGCAGCAGCTATGGCAATCGCCTCGAGCGCACAGACTTTGAATGTGAACCTGGCTAACGCCGCATACCGCTTCCCTGCCACCATTACTGGCGAGATGACCTTCGCAGGTGGAACTACGCTCAACATTCGGGGGAAAGAGTTCTCGCTCACCGACATTCGCTCCATCACCTCAGATGCACAAACCATTTCTGCACCAGTTGTGAGCATACCCGATGAGCAACAGGCTGGCGATGGCACCACTTGCACACCAGTCGCCCCTGGTAGCTACAATGCCTTTACAGGGGGCATACACCTCTGTTTTCAAATGCAAGGGATCAACAGAATTGAGCTGGAAAGTGTGGACGCCAACACGTTGGCTGGTGAAGGGCGCATATCACAAAGTCTCGACTCTGTAACCGACATACAGCGCGCTAAAAGCATCATCACGTTCACACCATCATGTGGCGGAGAGCTTTTGCCCGGGAAGGACTACTATATCACCACTTTTCCATGTGACCTTTATGGTGGATACCGTCTTTCCATATTCAAGGAAATAGACGGGGCGCTGAAGGTGGCACAGTTCTATGGCGTGCACCAAATGGTGACGGCTGGGAGCTTTATCTCACCTGCCGATCTCGACGAAAGTGAATTGGAATTTGATGATCCTGATGCGCCTCTTGTGGAAGAGGAGCGACCAGAACTTGACGCCAAAACGAAGGAACTGCTAAGGGAATACAAGAAAAACCCATGCTTGGACACTTATAATGCCCTGTATGAACAAATGGGCGTGCGCTACGATAAAGTTGTGGCGCGCAAGAAGGCGAAACTTCGCCAACTTGAGCGGGAAGTTCACCACCAGTATCTTATTGATGAGATGCAAGGCATAGTGGACGAAATGGTAAATAATCGAGAGGAACGGCTGCGTCAGCGTTTTCTTAGCCTCATTGACCCCAGAAAGGACGACGATACTACCGATGAATGGCTTGTGTTGAAAGGTGCCACTGAAAATAATGCTTATGTGGGTTACGCTCCTGTCACTAACGAGGAGTACGCCCGATACGCCCCTGGGTTTGAATATCCCGAAGGCCAAGACCGCTATCCAGTGGTGAATGTGAGTTATGAGGAGGCTGTGGCATACTGCAATTGGCTGTGCGTATCCGATAACACACACATCTACCGCTTGCCTTCTGAGTATGAGTGGATTTTGGCGGCAGGACACATGCCCAAAGATGTGAATATGAATGCCAATTTTGTGGAGTCGGGGATCACATCCGTAGATGCCTATGCAGAATCGAAAGGCAACTGTGGCGGCATCGACTTCTGGGGCAACTGCTGGGAATGGACATCCACCGTCACAGCCCCCAATATGTATATGATTAAGGGTGGAGCATGGGATAGCAGCCGCGATGCTTGCCGCAGTGAATATTGCGATGACAGCCGTGATGGCGCACAAGGCTATGCTAATGTGGGGTTCCGCGTGGTCAGGACTGACAAATGAGAAAAACTATTGCATTATATAAAAGTTATATGTGACAGTTATTATAAGTGATTAAGATGAATATAATGGTCGGGAGTTGGGAAACCCCTGGCCATTTTTCCTGTATGCGCTTGTAGCTAATGGCAGAAGGTGTAGAGGATGCTCAGTAGCGCCACGATGAGTACAATGAGGGGAATATAGATGGTGTCGGCGAGTCGGCGCTCCAGTCTTAAGTCAAGCTCAGCCAGATGACGAACCTTGCCATTGATGCAGGCGTGAGCTATTTTCACGAGCCGCTTCGGCTGGTGGGGCGATGCCTCCATGGCGTGGAGCAGTAACTGGCCAAACTCTGCCACCACCTCCTGCTCGGTGGCTTGTGTGCCTGGGGCGGGGTGAATTGAAATCGTGCGGAAATCATCAGTGAACTCAATCGAGCACTCATCGATATGCCCAACATTGCCATGACTCCGTGCTTCGGCAATGGCCTCTACGGCGTGCTGCTGAAGCAGTGCCATCACACGGGTGTTTACCGCGCGCCGGGCAATCAGCTCTTTTAGGCTTACGGGCATAGCGATAGATAAAGCGTTTACTATCGGAATAGTTAGTGAGGGGGGGCTGACGCATAGAAAGCCAGTAGGCTTACTATTCCACTTTTTTCATCGTCTTGCTTCCCAGATTGTACTGCACCTTTCCGGAGGCAGTGCGGATATTGATGATGCCAGCAGCGGTGTCCTCAAAGCCGATGTTGGTGGCGGAACCGCCGCCGAAATGCACCTCGAAAGTGCTGTTGGCTGCCTTGCTGAAGGCGTACACTCTGCCGTTTTTGAGCAGGAATATGGTGTAGCCGCCGCCGCTGATTTTCTTGGAGAAGTCCTCTGCGCGGAACAGTGGGGTGTTCTTGTCGACCTGCTGTGCCTCCACTTTCACTTCCTCGCCGCTTTCAAACCTCAGTTCCTCGGCGGCTTTTCGCTTGGCTGCGGAATCGGCCATTGCGGCCTTCTCTGCCGCTATGCGTTCCTGCTCGGCTTTGGCCTGTGCCAGTTCCTCCTCGGTGGGGATATGGAGCATACCGATGCTTCGGGCGCGCTTTATCAGCTCGCCATCGAGAATGCCTGTGGCCATGGGCAGCGTGTTGCATTTCAGAATTTGCTGGCCGTCCATGTCGAGCATCAGTGTGCCGTTGAAGTCTACCTGGCGAATTTCCTTCTGCCCGTCGATGTCGAAATACACGGTGCAAATCTTGCCTGTTTCCTCGTTCGACGGCACGCAGGCATAGGCGAAGAACATATAGCGCTTGCCTTGCACCTCCACCACGGCAGGGATTTCCTCGGCCCGGAGCGCCTTTGGATCGAAAATGAGGTTGTAGCCGTCCACATATTTTTGGTTGTCCATCTTGATGTCCCAGTCTTGCCCGTTGAGGGTGAGCGTGAAAATCTTGTAGAACGAGTGCGATGCGTCTGACAGGTAGGTCACGCCTATCAAGCGGTCCACTTCGCCCGATGCGTTGGTCACGGGGCAGGCGTAGGCTATCTGGTCGCCGTCGTTTTTGAGGTTGTTCTTAATGAGGGCGTTGTTGAAAATATCGTTATAGCGCCCGGCGTCTACGTCGCTCACCTCCACATTGGCTGCCGTTGGCTCGTCGGGGTGGCCCGAGAAGAAGATGGTGCGCACCGCCCACAGTGCCACAAATGCCGCAATTGCCACACACACTATCACGGTGACCGTCTTGCTGCCCTTTTTCTTTTGAGGTAGGGACGTGGGCACGGAGCCATGGCTGATGGCAGTACGGCAGGCAGGGCAGAATGCGCTGTCGGCAGGAATCGTGCTTCCGCAGTGGGGGCAAACTATTTCATTTTCTCCTGCGAGCACACAGCCGCAGTGGTTACAGAATTTAGAGCCTTCCGGCACAGGGTTTCCACAGTTGGGGCATCTATTATCCGCCATAATATTGTGATAAAATTAAAATTATTGTAGAGATATATATGCAAAGATAATAAAAATTCTATTAGAAGTTAGAAATTAGAGATTAGAAAGTCACTTGGAGCGGTTGATCACATAAATGCCGGCTGCGGCAAGCACGGCGGCGAGGGCGTATTTCCAGAAAAAGGGCTCGCCCAGACATGCACAGCTGCTCACAGCCCCAATCACAGGAATGAGCGAATTGAAGATGGCCACCTTTCCCACGGGGTTGCAGCTGAGCAGCTTGTTGTAGAGGT
>DLLC01000068.1:48976-55921 GCA_002476625.1 Porphyromonadaceae bacterium UBA7572
TGGATATGGCAATGAGCATCATCAGTATGCCCACGCCCCATAGAGTGACCACTGGCAGCGTTCCGCCTATAGCCATGCCCGGTAAGGCAAGTAGCACGCCTCCTATTAGCAAGCTGTAGCCGGTTCCCACAAACACATCTATGTGGCACTTCAACTTCCTGGTCATCAGTCCCGCTGCTGCCGAGCAAAGGGCGTTGCCGATGATCATGCCGTCGCCAAGCCATGTGAATCCGCCACTGTCGGCACCACCCATGTTCAGTGCCACAATTCCCACAAACCCCAGCAGACAGCCTGCCACCTTGTGTGCATTCATACGGTCGGTGGAGGGATACGCCACACATGCCAGTATCACCAGCGTGAACACGCTAAGCGAGTTGAGGATGGCCGCGCGCGACCCTGCGCTGTGCGACAGCCCGATGTAGAAGCACGCATAATGAATGGTGGTGTTGAGCAGGGCAAACACGGCGATGAACGCCCACCCGCTCGCGCCGGTGCCGACGCGGAATCTGCGATGCGTGCCCTTTGCCATGGCGAGGATGAACAGTCCGGATATGGTGAACCTTACGCCGGCAAACAGCATTTTGCTGCCAGTCTGGTCGGGCGTGATGCCAAACTCTGTGAGGCCGAGTTTGATGAGCGGGTATGCCCAGCCCCATGCAAACGCGGCCGTGAAGGCAAACACCGCCACCCACAGCGGCCGCTGCCAGATGCTTGTCTTATTTAAGGCGGTGTGGCTGCTCATTTTGCGGTGTCGAGAAAAGCAAATCCCACAGCGGCAATCAGTAGCAAAAATGCCACGAAATGATTCCAGTGCAGTTGCTCGCCTTTAAAGAAAACGGTGACGAATATGGTGAACACGGTGAGCGTGACCACCTCCTGTATGATTTTTAGCTGCATCAATGAGAATGGACCGCCGTTTTCCGCAAATCCTATACGGTTTGCCGGCACCATAAAGCAGTATTCAAACAATGCTATGCCCCACGAAAACAAAATCACCACAGCCAGAGGCCAGTGGGTGGAGATGCCGGCATTCTGGAGTTTCAAATGTCCGTACCAGGCAAAGGTCATAAACGTATTCGACACCAGTAGTAGTCCCACGGTGATCAGTCCGGATGTGATACCTGTCATCTTGCGTAAAATAATTTATTATTTAGTTGTGTGAAATCGGTGGCAAATTTACGACAAAATTTCCAACTAACCCTTCACTGCAAACTCTTTTAGCCCATATAACCATATCCTCATCGGCACAATTCAATGTGGGTGGGTGGTAATGGTTTGCATATTTCGGAAAACGTTTGTAATTTTGTGGGCATAATTAGTTAGATTGTAAAACAAAACAACACGCTTATGAAAAAAACTGTTACTTTTTTGTGTACCGCGCTTTTAGCGGTTTCAGCCTATGCCGATGAGTTTGTGTCGGCAGGCAATGGCACCACCTACACGCTTAGCGACCTCTCTAAAATACCCGCTTGCGGCGTGCGCTCGGAGAATGGGGCATGGGTGCTCGACTCCACATTCACCATCTCGGAAGGCGATGTGCTTAAGCTGCAAAACAATGAGGTGGTGAAGTTCACCGACGGCCTCGCGCTCACAATCGACGGTACACTCGACTGCGCCCCTGCCGACACCGTGCTTGTCACCCGCTATGGCGAGGGCACTCCCAAAGGTTTCCGCATGTATAGCGACAACGCGAACGCCATTCTCAAAAACGCCCGCTTCGAGTATGTGGGCATCACTTTCGCAAGCACCAACGGCAGCCTCAAGGCAGAGAACTGCACTTTCTATAAATATGCCGCTTCCCTATCCACCTCAGCATGCATCAACTTCAGCAAGGCTGGAAAGGGCAATGTGATTGACCACTGCTATTTCTTGGAGAGCGGCACAGGTGCCGTGGGCAATGGCGCCAACACTCCTGTGGGCATCAAGGTGACCAACAACTATTTCTACTGCAACAACTCTGGCAACAGCAACCGTCCGCAAATCAATCTCACCTGCTACGGCGCAGAAGATGTGGAAATTTCGGGCAACACCGTGATAGGCGGCCATTTCACCAAGGTGGGTGGCATTGCCGTGAACAATATGCTCGGGCAGGCGTTCTCCAACAAAGTGACCATCAAAAACAATGTGGTGAAGGAGAACCGCTACGGTATCACCGTGACTGGCTCGCTCGACGTGGATATTATTGATAACGACATCATCGACAATATCTACGAGACCAACGCTAACAATGGCGGTAGCGGCATCAGTCTGTACGATTCCGCAGGCAAGGGCAAAATCTATGTGAAAGGCAATTATATCGACAACAACCTCTGGGGCATCACCATCATCGGCAAGCCAGAGGTGAACGCCGGCAAGGTGGAGGACAAGAATGCCGCCGACTACAACCCAGGTGGCAACGTGTTTAAGAACAATGGCAACAACGGCGTGCTCTACGACCTTTACAACAACGGGCCTAACACCGTGTATGCCCAGGGCAATGTGTGGAATGTGGAGACACAGGACAGCACCAGCATTGAGAAAGTGGTGTGGCACAAGGCCGACTTCGCTACCCTCGGAGAGGTGATCTTCATGCCAGCAGGCTCTAAGGAGCAGACTTCGGTGAACGAGGTCAAGACTGTGGCTCCAGTGGAGGCTGTGCGCTACTTCGACCTCATGGGCCGCGAAAGCGCAGTGCCATTTGAGGGCGTGAACATAGTGGTGGAGCGCCATACCGACGGATCCGTCACCACCTCAAAAGTGATGAAATAATGTAAGGATTTCATTATATCAATGATTACAGCAGGGGCATATTCTGTAAGGAAATGCCCCTGCTGCTTTTGCATAGCCACTCTTTTCTTTCTCATGGTTTCGGTGTGTTAGGGCTTAGATTTGCTTATTTAATGATGGGAACTTGCTGCTATTTGCCCTAAAATAGTGGTGGCTGGCTGCCTCCATGGAAAGAATTGCCTGTGGGCCTTTCGGGGACCACTATCCACATGATGATGTAGCCAATCAGGCCAGGAAAGGCGGCGGAAAATAGAGTGAGCAGCACATAGCCTAATCGCACCAAAGTGGGATCGATATTAAAATATTCGGCTATGCCACCCAGCACGCCACCGATCATCTTTTCGGATTTTGACCTGTAAAGTCGTTTACCTGTGTAAGTCATAACTGTTTGATATTAATTATTATTCACTTGTTTTGTATGCCAAGGTATGCGCTTAATTAACACTGCAAAATCTGTGCCAAAACGCTCTATCCACGCCTTTTTGTGCAATGAACCACCGTATTCCGCTATGAATGCGCATGTCGCACACTTTTTTAAGCAAACTAATGGCATTAAATTTTTTTATTGTGAGTGAAAGCATTAACTTTGCGAGGGTTTAGGGCAAAGCATTTACTGCTGTTGCACTGGCCTTGAAGCTGGCCGAAGTGCTTAGCCAGTCGTTGGCCGCAATTGTGCATCACAAAAGGCGGTGACGGCTACCCACTGAAGCTACAGACTATTAACATTATTATAACATTAATACTTCACGCCCTGCACCGCTGGCACGAGAGCGGCCTGGAGAGCTTCTTCTCGCCATTGTCACTCATAAGCCTGCTAAGGACACGGGCAAAAAAACAACTACAAATCAACAGCAATGTTAGACAAAACCAACATTCTTTTCCGTCAAAGCATCGTAGTGCGCTTCTCTGGCGACTCTGGCGACGGAATGCAGCTGGCTGGCAACATTTTCAGTAATGTGTCGGCAGAACGTGGCGACCAGATCTCCACATTCCCCGACTATCCAGCCGAAGTGCGCGCACCACAAGGTTCACTCAATGGCGTTTCGGGATTCCAAGTGCATGTGGGTCTCGGTGTTCACACCCCAGGTGATGAATGCGACGTGCTGATCTCTATGAACCCTGCGGCTCTCAAGCAAAATGCCAAATTCCTCAAGCCTAACGGCGTGGCTATCGTGGATATCGACTCGTTTAAAAAGAGCGACCTCGACAAGGCTCTCTTTAAGACCGACGACCCCTACACCGAAATCGGCTTGAAGGCTCAAGTGGTGGAAGTGCCGATGACATCGATGGTGAAAGCGGCTCTTGCCGACAGCGGCATGGACTTCAAGAGTCAAATGAAGTGTCGCAACATGTTTGCCCTCGGCTTGGTTTGCTGGTTGTTCAATACGCCTATTGATGGCGCGCTCCATTTCCTTGAGCACAAGTTCGCTAAAAAGCCAGCTATATATGAAGCCAACGCTAAAGTGGTGCGTGGCGGATTCGATTACGGCCACAATATCCATGCGTCGGTTTCCACCTACCGTATCGAGACAGAAGATCTGCGCCCAGGCGTTTACACCGATGTGAATGGCAACAAGGCCACCGCTTGGGGTCTTATCATGGCAAGCGAGAAGAGCGGCCGCCCGCTGTTTCTCGGCAGCTACCCAATCACTCCTGCCACCGACATTCTGCACGAGCTGGCTAAGCGCCGCGACCTTGGTGTGAAAGCCATCCAGATGGAAGACGAGATAGCGGGCGTTTGCTCCGCCATAGGCGCCAGCTTCGCTGGCAACCTTGCAGTCACCAGCACCTCCGGCCCTGGCTTGGCCCTGAAGAGCGAGGCTATCGGCCTTGCCGTGATGGCTGAGCTGCCACTCGTGGTCATCGATGTGCAGCGTGGAGGACCATCCACAGGCCTTCCCACCAAGACAGAGCAAACCGACCTCAACCAGGCTCTTTATGGCCGCAGCGGTGAATGCCCGCTCGTGGTGGTGAGCGCACTCTCGCCCACCGACTGCTTTAAAATGGCTTTCGAGGCAGCACGCATAGCCCTTGAGCACATGACCCCGGTGATTTTGCTTACCGATGCGTTCATTGCCAACGGATCAAGCGCATGGCGTGTGCCTGAAGACGATGAATATCCAGAAATTAAGCCCAACTTCGTGACCGAGGATATGAAAAATGTGTGGAAACCTTATATGCGCAACGAGGAACTCGTCCGCTACTGGGCTATCCCTGGCACAGAAGGCTTTGAACACCGCATCGGCGGTCTGGAAAAAGATTATGAGACAGGCGTGCTGAGCAACAATCCCGAAAACCACGCGCGCATGGTGAAAGCACGCGCGCAGAAGGTGGCGAATGTGGCAAACCACATTCCGCCACTCGAGGTGAAGAGCGAGTGCGACGGCGCAGCCGACACCATCATTGTGGGCTGGGGTGGCACTTACGGCCATATCTACACTGCCTACGAAGAGCTCAACAAGGAGGGTAAGAAGGTGGACTTCGCGCAGTTCCGCTATATCAACCCTCTGCCCAAAAACACTGCTGAGGTGCTTGGCAAATACAAGACCGTGATCGTGGCAGAGCTCAACGATGGCCAGTTCGCCACCTATCTGCAAGGACTTAACCCAAATCTGAACATCAAGCGCATCAACAAGGTGGAAGGCCAGCCTTTCCTCGTGCATGAAATCGTTGAGGGCGTGAACAAAATTATGGAGGGTAAATAATTATGGAAGATAACAATATCAAGCAAGAATATCAACCTAAGGACTTTAAAAACGACCAGCCAGTGCGCTGGTGTCCTGGCTGTGGCGACCACGCAGTGCTCAATGTGCTTCACAAGGCTATGGCCGAACTCGGCGTGCCACCACACAAGACAGCTGTGATTTCTGGTATCGGCTGCTCGAGCCGTCTGCCTTACTACATGAACACCTATGCCTTCCACACTATCCACGGACGCGGAGGAGCTGTGGCCACGGGATTCAAGGTGGCTAACCCCGAAATGACGGTGTGGCAAGTGTGTGGCGACGGCGATGGTCTGGCCATTGGCGGTAACCACTTCATTCACGAGGTGCGACGCAATGTGGACCTCAATCTGCTGATGCTCAACAATAAGATTTACGGTCTGACCAAAGGACAATATTCGCCCACCAGCGACCGCGGATTTGTGTCGAAATCATCGCCTTACGGCACTACTGAAGACCCGTTTATCCCTGCTGAGCTCGCCTTCGGCGCACGCGGCACTTTCTTCGCTCGCAGCATCGATGTGGAGTTGAAAATATCACAGGAAGTGATGATCGCAGCCGCCAAGCACAAGGGCCTCTCCATTGTGGAACTGCTCCAGAACTGTATGATTTTCAACAACGGCATCCATAACTACATCACCGACCGCGCCACACGCGCCGACCGCACCATTCACCTTGTGCATGGCGAGAAGATGATCTTCGGGGCTGACAAGAACAAAGGACTCGTGCAAGACGGCTTCGGGCTGAAAGCCGTGATCATAGGCGAGGACGGCTACACCATCGACGACGTGCTCGTGCACGACGCCCACTGCGAGAGCAACTTCCTGCACCAGCAGCTTGCCATGATGGACGGGCATGAGCTTCCACTGGCCATTGGCGTGATTCGCGATGTAAAGGCGCCTAACTACGACACAGCCGTGGCAGAGCAGGTGGCAGAAGTGAAGGCCAAGAAGGGCTTCACTTGCCTGCACGACATGATTCTGTCGGGCGACACATGGGAAGTGAAATAAAAGCCAACGCATATAGCGTGCTAAATCGCCAATAAAATTATCCCCATATACACAATTATGGCAAGAGCGTCCACACATGCGCCCTTGCCATTTTTTTGTTGTCACATATTCCCGGAAATTCTTTTTATCCTCCCCATCCCGGCACACATTCCGCCCCCCCAAAAAAAAATAATAACTACTGATTCAAGCCTCGTTGGGCGGCAGGAAGGTATGGGGATAAAAAAGAGTCATAATCGGTTTGTGATTATGACCCTTGTGTGATCCGAGTGTGGTCGCAAAATATTTTATAATTATATGTAAATTAGCATGTTGTAAAATATAGTTTTGTGGTACTGTACCACAAAACTATGGAAAAGTGTACCACAAATGCCCTATATTTTTGCCGTTTTTTGAAACAAAATGGCGGAACCGTAAATATTAAATACTTTTTCCTGACTTCGTCATTG
>DLLC01000070.1:0-2959 GCA_002476625.1 Porphyromonadaceae bacterium UBA7572
TAGTTCGGGTAATGTCGCCGTCGGTATTGAGGAGTATCATTGCAAGGGTATCAAGAGCGTCGGGGAGGTTCTCTTGTTGGAGGGTTACGCAGATATGGGGCAGCGTGTCCGTAGTTCGCAACAGCCATGTGCGTTGTAGCAGGGAATAGCCGTCCTCGTAAGGAGACCAACCTACAGGCACATCATCATCGCCTATGAGGGCGTAAGTGTTGGTTGGTAGGTTATTCGGTGTGAAGATACGTAGTAGTGAATCCTCCAATGAGGTGCTGTGTGTAGCATGGAGGTGATAGACGGCGTCGGTACCTATACCCTGCAGGCGGTGGTAGTAGGTCTTATCCGCTTTCGGGTGCCATAGTGTGTCGCCATGGGTAGAAAGGTATGGGGCATTGTCCAACGTGATGCCGTGTTTGATAGCCAAGTACGTTTGGAACATCAGCGATTGGCGTTTGGTAAGGCGGCTGTCGAAATAAGCCATCTCGTAGAGGGCTATCCGGCTACTGTCGGAAGCGGTGGCACCTGTATGCAGTTGGTAAATACCACGGTAGGCGGTATCGGGGCGCAAGGTGTGCTGAAGAGTGTAGATAGTGGGAGTGGTACGCGGTGGATGGTTGCGGGCAGATGGTTGTATGCGCTCGGTGGATAGTCCGTGGGTGGTGATGGCATAGAAGACACTGTCGGTGCGGCTGATGCGCCATAGTTGCTGGGGCATGGCGGGCTGCAAGGTCTGATAGACCATCATCATTGTGTAAGAGGTCGGCGACGCAATAGTATCGGTAAACGCGGGAGAGATAATAGCCGTATCGGATTGGTGCCAAAGGGTTGGTTGGGCAGGCTGCTGGTTTGGGCGGGCTGTCAGGCGTGCAGTGGTATTCCGTCTATGTGGCGGGGTTGTGGCATCCATAAACGGTGCGCCCAACGCGGCAACGTGCAGACACACCGAGAAGACGATACACAAGGCGTATTTCGGAAACAGATGCACGTCTCTCATATTGCATTGGCTTTATGGGTTTGTCACTACACGATTGTACACTATGGCAACCATATATGCTCAACCGTGCGCAAAGGTAATATATCTTTTTGATATACACAACACTCCGGGAAGAAAAAGTAAAATTTGTTGTGAAATAGTGCCGTTTTTGTAGTGTCTTGTATGATGAGGCGGTGGAAAACTATGAATAGAGTGCATAAAGAGGAGCAAAAGGGGCGTGCAGGGGGTATCTATCCCTTGCTTATGGGTTGCTTATCCCTTGCTGTTTGGCGCGAGGGTGAAAAGGGAAAAAAGAATGGGAAATGGGCAGAAGTTGGATAAGGAGTGTGCGGGATTTCATAGTTTCCATTCTGATAGAGTTGTAAGAAAAGGCATGGAAATTTGCATATTCCAAAAAAAAGCAGTTACTTTGCAGCCGATTTGGCATTTTAGAATGCAAAATTCACGAGTAAAAAATAATATAAACCATTAAAATTACAGTTATGGCAGATATTGAATCGAAAGTAAAAGCAATTATTGTTGATAAACTCGGGGTGGAGGAATCGCAGGTTACGCCTCAAGCAAGTTTTGCAGCCGACCTGAATGCAGACTCGTTGGATACGGTAGAGTTGATTATGGAGTTCGAGAAGGAATTCGGTATCACAATTCCTGATGAGGACACCCAGAAGATTAGCACCGTACAAGACGCTATTGACTACATCAAGAAAATAAAGGGATAAAGGATTGTCCCCACATTGATTTACGGATGAGCGAGTTACGGGCAGACCGTGAACTCGCTTGTCGCTTATAGGTAGATGTCTATGGAAGCCAAGAGAGTAGTAGTTACGGGATTAGGTGTGGTAACGGCGTTGGGAAACGACGTGAAGACGACATGGGATAACCTGCTGCACGGGAAGAGCGGTGCGGGACCTATCACCCACTTTGACGCATCGCAATTCAAGACGCATTTTGCGTGCGAAGTGAAGGGCTTGGACCCCTCGAATGTGATGGAACAGAAAGAGGTTCGCAAGCATGACCGCTATTCACATCTTGCGATGGTAGCCGCTGATGAGGCGATGCACGACGCGGGAGTAAAGGTGGAGAATGAGAATGCGTTGCGCTGCGGTGTGATAATGGGTAGCGGCATGGGGGGCGTGCATGCGTTGGATGCCAATATCGGTGAGTTTGCCGCAGGCGACGGGACACCGCGTTTCAGTCCGTTCTTCATCCCGATGGCTATACCGAACATCTCGGCGGGCTTGCTGGCAATACGCTACGGCTTCCGGGGGATAAACTTTGCCACCGTTTCCGCCTGTGCGAGTTCGTCGCACGCGATAGCCACGGCATACAACTATATCCGCTTCGGCATGGCAGACGTGATGCTGACAGGTGGCAGCGAGGCCGCGATAGAGTTTGCGGGGATAGGCGGTTTTAACGCGGTGCGGGCATTGTCCACCCGCAATGACGACCCGGAGCATGCCAGTCGTCCGTTCTCGGCATCACGGGACGGGTTTGTGTTGGGCGAAGGTGCGGGCTGCCTGGTATTAGAGGAGTATTCGCACGCGATAGCCCGCGGGGCACATATCTATGCGGAGATAGTGGGTGCGGGAATGACATCGGACGCCTATCATATAGTGGCTTCCGACCCCGAGGGGCGTGGGGCTGCCGAGGCAATGGCACTGGCTGTGCAGGAGGCAGGACTGAGTACCAAAGATATAGAGTATATCAATACGCACGGGACATCGACACCGATAGGCGACATCGCAGAGGCGAAAGCCATACAGCAAGTGTTCGGTGACCATGCCTATGATATGAACCTGACCTCGTCGAAGTCGATGACGGGGCATCTGCTAGGCGGTACGGGTGCCGTGGAGGCGGTGGTGTCGATACTGTCGATTGTGAATCAGATGGTTACGCCGACCATCAACCATGCAGAGGGGGATGATGACCCTGCTATTGACAGCAGGCTGAATTTCACCTTTAACGAGGCCC
>DLLC01000070.1:3001-36969 GCA_002476625.1 Porphyromonadaceae bacterium UBA7572
CGAGGCACAACCACGCGAGATACACTATGCGCTGAGCAATAATTTCGGTTTCGGCGGGCATAACGCCTGCCTGTTGTTTGCAAAGATATGACGGTAGCAATAGTAGGTGCATCGGGTGCGGTAGGGCAGGAACTACTGCGGATATTGGCGGAAAGGCATTTTCCGGTGGACGACTTGCGGCTGTTCGGGTCTTCCCGCAGCGCGGGGACACGGTATGAATTTGGCGGGAAGGAGTATGTGGTGGAGGAGTTGCAGCACGGCGACCAGTTCAAGGGTGTGGATATAGCCTTTGTGTCGGCAGGCGGTGGTACGTCGCGCGAGTATGCGGAGGACATCACCCGTTACGGCACGCTGATGATAGACAACTCGTCGGCTTTCCGTATGGACCCTCAGGTGCCGTTGGTGGTGCCCGAGATAAATGCTTCGGATTCGCTGATGGCTTTTGGAGAGACCGGGAAACGGATTATTGCCAATCCGAACTGCACGACGATAGTGATGGCGATGTGCCTGAAAGCCATAGAGCCGCTGTCGCATATCCGCAGGGTGCATGTGGCGTCGTACCAGTCGGCGTCGGGTGCAGGGGCTCAGGCGATGAATGAGTTGATAGAGCAGTACAGGCAAGTGCTGAACGGGAAAGAGCCTGATGTAGAGCGGTTTGCGTATCAGTTGGCGTTTAATATGATTCCGCAGATAGATGTGTTCGGCGACGACGATTACACGAAGGAGGAACTGAAGATGTACAACGAGACGCGGAAGATAATGCACTCGGATATAGAGGTGTCCGCGACGTGTGTGCGTGTGCCGTCGCTCAGGGCGCACTCAGAGGCCGTGTGGATAGAGACGGAGAAGCCTGTTACGCCCGAACAAGCCAAGGAGGCGTTTGCGCATACGGAAGGTGTGCAGTTGGCGGACGATTTGACGAAAGTGGGTCATGCGCCGAAGACTATGGAGGAGTATAGCCGCGACGGAGGGGAGTTCCCCTACCCTATGCCGCTGTTTCTGAGCGGGACAGATGATGTGTATGTAGGCAGGATACGGCGTGATTTGGCTAACCCTAACGGACTGACATTCTGGTGCGTAGGCGACCAGATACGCAAAGGTGCCGCGCTGAATGCTGTGCAGATAGCGGAGTGGTTGCTCGGGCACAAAGAGGTTGCACATTCACGAAAAAAAGCGTAACTTTGCAGCCGTTTTTTGAGACAAAATAATTTACTTATAAGATATCATGGCACTTCCATTTATGACAGCCGAAGAGGCTGCTAAGTTAGTAAAGAACGGAGACGTGGTCGGTATGGGCGGATTTACGCCTGCCGGTGCTCCGAAAGATGTTCCTACTGCTATTGCCCATCAGGCAGAGGCTCTGCACGCAGAGGGCAAACCTTTCAAGATTGGTATGTACACGGGTGCGTCCACGGGTGACAGTTGCGACGGCGCATTGGCACGTGCACACGCTATTGATTTCCGTACCCCCTATCAGGGCAACAAAGACTTGCGTGCCGAGTTGAACGCACAGGGTGCACACTATTTCGATATGCACCTGAGCGAGTTGGCACAAGACCTGCGCTACGGGTTTATGAAGCGTCCGGACTTTGCTATCATTGAGGCTTGCTACGTGGACGAAGAGGGTGTGATTGTACCGACGGCCGGTGTGGGTAATATGCTGACGTTCTGCGAGTTGGCTCCGAAGATTATCGTTGAACTCAATGAGGCGATGCCTGCTACGATGCGCGGTCTGCACGATTTGTATGAGCCGCTTGACCCGCCCCAACGCCGCGAGATACCTGTTTACAAGCCGTCAGACCGCATCGGAAAAGACCATATCAAGGTGGACCCGAAGAAGATTGTGGCAGTGGTGAAGACCAACCGCCCCAACGAGGTGGGCAAGTTCTCGCCGCTGGACGAGACGACAGAGAAGATAGGTGCCAACGTGGCTCTGTTCCTCGAAAACGAGATGAAAGCAGGGCGTATCCCGCCGTCGTTCCTGCCTATCCAGTCGGGCGTGGGCAATATCGCCAATGCCGTGCTGGGTGCGTTGGGCGAGAACAAGCATATCCCGCCGTTTGAGATGTACACCGAGGTGATACAAGACTCGGTGGTAGGCTTGATGAAAGAGGGACGCGTGAAGTTCGCCAGCGGTTGCTCGCTGACTATCGGTGCGGACAAGTTGCAGGACATCATTGACCATATCGATTTCTTCCGCGACAAGATAGTGCTTCGTCCGCAAGAGATTAGCAACAACCCCGAAGTGGCACGCCGTTTGGGTTTGATTACCATCAATACGGCATTGGAGGCTGATATATACGGCAATATCAACTCGACGCACGTGTGCGGTACGAAGATGATGAACGGTATAGGCGGCAGCGGTGACTTCACCCGCAATGCATATATCAGTATCTACACCACACCTTCGACAGCCAAGGGCGGTTGTATCTCGGCTTTTGTGCCGATGGTCAGCCACCTCGACCATAGCGAGCATAGCGTGAAGGTGATAATCACAGAGCACGGTATCGCTGATTTGCGCGGCAAGAGCCCTATCCAACGTGCGCATGAGATAATCGACAACTGCGTTGACCCGCAATATCGTCCGATGCTCAACGAGTATCTCGCTATGTCAAAGACGGCACACACCCCGCATACACTGAGTTGCGCGCTGGCTATGCACGAGGAGTTCCTCAAGAGCGGCGATATGCGCAATACCAAGTGGGAGAACTACCTACGTTAAGTAATAGTTAATAATTAATAGTTAATAGGCTGCCCGAATCTTTCTCAGGCAGCCTATTCTTTTGTTGGCGTGTATGCTTTGGAAATTAGCGTACAGCGCGCAGAAACTCCTTCGGAACAGGGGTCTCGAAATGTACTTTCTGCTCTGTGGCGGGGTGAATAAACTCCAGTACGCGGGCATGCAGACACAATCGGTCAACAGGCGAGTATTCATTGCCATGACCGTACTTGCGATCGCCGATGACTGGATGCCCGATACTTTGCATGTGGACACGAATCTGATTGGTGCGTCCCGTCTCGAGGTTGAGTTCGATAAGGGAAATGGGTAGGAAATTGGCAGTGTTTTCAGTAGTGGTATTGTAGGGCGGTGTCGTCTCTTTCAGCACCTTGTAGTTGGTGACAGCCATCTGCCCCCCGTCGTCCACAGGCGATGAATAGACCACTGCATTGCGCTTGTCCTCGGTCAGCCACGTGGTTATCTTGCCCGATTTCTTGTCGAGAATACCCTCTACGAGAGCTACATACGTGCGTTTGGTCACCAACTGACGCCAGTAAGTGCGCATATACTCCTGCAATTCGGGTGTCTTGGCAAAGACCAGCAGACCACTCGTCTCGCGGTCAAGGCGGTGGACGACATAAATACCGTTGTGCACATCCTGGTGCTTGACGTAGTTCTTGAGAATGGAGAACGCCGTTGTCTCCGTGCTACCGGGGTAGGTAGGCACCGTAAGCAAACCAACTTTCTTCTCCACAACTATCAGCCAGTCGTCCTCATAAACGATGCTCAACTTGGGGTGGTGCAACTCGCCGTTGCCGCGTCCCGAAGTAATAACCACAGTATCCCCCTTATGCACAGGCACATCGTGGCGCGTCTGCACTGCCTTGTTTACCGTTACGCGGCGTTGCCCGAGCAACTGCTTGATACTGGTGCGGGTCATCCCCCCCATCTTCGCGAGCAGGAAAGGCAACAGTTCCATGTCTGCTTCCACACGGAGAATAGTATTTTGTCTCTTTTTCATCGTAAAATATCAATTATTATGTGTGCTGCGGTATATTTTAATCCATGCCATGCCGGTACTACTATTAATAATGAGGAATACGGTGAATAGCACGAGTGAGAATATGTTGCCAATCATAACGGCAATTGCCATACCCGACAGGCTGTACACCACCCACCAAATCCATGCATCAATCCGCTGCCCGACAAGCAGACCATTTGCCAATACCGCCGAGGCAAACAGCAGTCCGCTCACCAATTTGAGGGCTACATTATCCCACCACCCGTTGTCCTGAAAACACTGAGTAGCAGCAATATAGTCCACTACCACAATGGCAAGAGCCACAATTACTATAAAGAATTGCAAGGCACGTGGCAACCACCTTGGAGCAAGACTCTCCTCTACAAACTGCGGTTGCATAGTGTGCGTGCGCCACACGAAGAGTGAGTAGATGCCAAACGGCACAAACACAGCCCCATAAAGCAACACCAAGTCCAAACTGCCTTGCAAACCGAACTGCACTGCCAGCAGTATCGCCATCACAATATCGCCATAGAAACCGATGTAGTTCTTCGGGTTGCGGATAGTGAGTACGTATGCCGTGCCGATGACACTGGCAGGTATGCCGACCACAAAAGATGGGTCAGACCACTGCAAAAGCGTTCCCCGTAACGACGGACACAGCCATTCCACTACGTACAGCACCAGAAACAATGCCGCAAAGATACCCGCAGACACCAACAACTGCCTGCCAAACTCCATTAACAATTGACGACAGATGCTCATCATTTTCTCCATTTAACTATCAACCAACATCTAACCAACCTATAACAATCCACCAACGATTTGCCCGTGCCGGAATGTTGTTGATATTATTTAACAAAGGACGATTTACAAACAACAAAGGCGAGCCTCGTGAGACTCGCCTCTGAATTATCACATGAAGATTATTTCTTCTTGCGGGCGCCGTAGCGAGACATAAATTTATCTACGCGACCGGCGGTATCCACGAGTTTCGACTTACCTGTGTAGAAGGGGTGGCTCGTGTTCGAGATTTCCAACTTAATCAGGGGATAAGTCTGACCGTCGATTTCGATGGAGTCCTTCGTAGCGGCTGTGGAGCGGCTGAAGAACTGTGTGCCATCGGACATATCTTTGAAGACTACCACGCGGTAGTTCTCCGGATGAATTCCTTTTTTCATACTTCTGTTTCCTTTCTTCGCGGCTTACTCAGCAGCCACAATGTTCAACTTAATCTGAGCCTTCACCTCGCGGTGCAGTTTGGCGATTGCCAATGCCTCGCCCAACTCCTTCACGTTCTCGACGGTGATAATCTTCTTATCGATGTCGAAGCCCTGTGCCTTCAATGCCTCTGCCACCTGTGCGGTAGTGATAGCACCGAATATCTTGCCGTCCTCGTTAGCCTTTGCGGGCAACGTGATAACGGTAGCAGCCAACTTCTCAGCCAATGCCTGAGCGTCAGCCAGTTGCTTGGCCAACTTGTGAGCCTGCTGCTTGAGGTTCTCTGCCAGTTGCTTGCGGTTGCTGTCGTTGGCAATTACTGCGAACTGATTGGGAATGAGGTAGTTACGACCATAACCGTCGCGCACCTTTACAATATCGTTCTTATAGCCCAAGTTGGCTACGTCTTGAATCAAAATTACTTCCATGATGTTTCTCCTTTCAAACTATTGATTACTTCATCATATCGGTTACGTAAGGCAGCAATGCCAAGTGGCGTGCTTTCTTCACGGCCTGAGCCACTTTGCGCTGATACTTCAGACTGGTACCCGTGATACGGCGGGGCAGAATCTTGCCTTGCTCGTTGAGGAACTTCTTCAGGAACTCGGGGTCCTTGTAGTCAATGTATTTGATACCGCTCTTCTTGAAACGGCAATACTTTTTCTTCTTTGCCTCGTTGGTCTTCGGGGTCAAATAGCGGAATTCTTCGTTCTGTGCCATAATTAAGCCTCCTCGGTGGTTACAGGTTCTTCTTTCTTCAAACTAACGTTGCGACGTTTCTCAGCGTACTCAAATGCGTACTTGTCCAGACGCGTGGTGAGGAAACGAATTACTCGTTCGTCACGACGGAATTCCGTCTCGAGAGTAGCAATCACAGCCGGTTCTACATCAAATTGCAGCAAGGCGTAGAATCCCGTTGTTTTGCCTTGGATAGGATAAGCCAACTTGCGCAAACCCCACTCCTCACGATTCAGAATGGTACCACCATTCTCCTTGAGAAGGTTCTCGAATTTGTCAACCGCTTCCTTCATCTGTGGTTCAGACAAAACGGGAGTCAACACGAAAGCGGCCTCGTAATGATTTAACATACTGTTTGTTGTTTAATTAGTTAATTTATTGCTTGGTGGAGCATACTGCCCCAACCTGCCCTCACGGCTCGGCAACGCGCCTAACCCGAAAAAGCGTGCAAAGATAATACAATTATCTGATATACACAAATATGCAGTGCATTTTCTTACACTTCTCTGTTTTGGATTTTGCGATATGAGAAAAAAGCAGTAACTTTGCAAGCGGAATAAAGTCCCTTTCGAGGGGCTGCAAAAGGTGAATTTGTTAAACCAATAAACAATAGAATTATGTCAAAAGTAACCGTTGTGGGCGCAGGTAACGTAGGTGCTACGTGCGCTAATGTGTTGGCTGTCAAGAAAGTAGCCAGCGAAGTTGTATTGATTGATATCAAAGAGGGCGTTGCTGAAGGCAAGGCTATGGACATCATGCAGACGGCTCAACTGCTGGGTTTCGACACTGTGGTTAAAGGCGTTACCAACGACTATACACAGACCGCCAACTCCGATGTAGTGGTTATCACCAGTGGTCTGCCACGTAAACCCGGTATGACCCGCGAGGAACTCATCGGCGTGAACGCAGGTATTGTAAAGAGCGTGGCAAAGCAAGTGCTGACCTACTCGCCGAATGCCATTCTGATTGTAGTTTCCAACCCGATGGATACGATGGCTTACCTGACACTCAAGTCGCTCGGTTTGCCGCGTAACCGCGTCATCGGTATGGGTGGTGCACTCGACAGCAGCCGCTTCAAATACTTCCTCAGCCAGAAACTCGGTTGCAATGCCAACGAGGTAGAGGGCTTTGTTATCGGTGGTCACGGCGATACGACGATGATTCCTATGGCTCGTTTCGCTACCTACAAAGGTATGCCTATCCTCAACTTCATGAGCGAGGCTGAGTTGGACGAGGTAGTACACGCTACTATGGTAGGCGGTGCCACACTGACCGGTCTGCTCGGCACCAGCGCATGGATGGCTCCGGGTGCCAGCGCAGCCAGCGTAGTGGACAGCATCATCAACGACCAGAAGAAGATGATTCCTTGCTCGGCTTACCTCGACGGCGAGTACGGATACAAAGACATCACCATCGGCGTGCCTTGCATCATCGGCAAGAACGGTATAGAGAAGATTGTCGAGTTGCCGCTCAACGACAAGGAGAAAGAACTCTATGCTGCCAGCGAGGCCGCTGTGGCAAAGACTACATCCGTCCTTCACGACATCAACGCTATCTAATCAGGCTTCCTGACAATCTGAAATCGGTGTGCCACTTCCCCAAGAGGTGGCACACCTTATTTATATATGCACACGGATAATCACATGTTTTCCCAACTCGACAATAATAACACCAATAATGTACATCAAAAAGGGATTGCCTGAATAACCGGCAACCCCTTTTTGATTGGTATATCACTCAGTATATGTCAAGCAGATGCTGAGTGCTTGTGGTTGCTACAAGTCTTCGGGGTCGGTGGTGTCGTCGGAGTCGGAGCCTGACTGGCGGGCTTCTTCGGCGGCAGCACGGGCTGCCTGAAGAGCAGCGTACTCCTCGGCGTTGTGGACGGGGATGTTCTGGAACTCGCGCAAGCCCGTACCCGCAGGGATAAGGTTGCCGCAGATAACGTTCTCCTTCATACCGTCCAGATAGTCTATCTTGCCTTGGATAGCGGCTTCGTTGAGCACCTTGGTGGTCTCCTGGAAGGAAGCAGCCGATATGAAAGACTTGGTGCCGAGTGCGGCGCGGGTGATACCCTGAAGTATCTGACTTGCCGTAGCACACATGGCGTCACGTGCCTCAACCAACTTCTTGTCGCGGCGACGGAGACTGGAGTTCTCGTCGTGGAGACGGCGTGCGGTAACGATTTGACCAGCGCGGAGCGTCTCGCTGTCACCGGCATCGGTAACGACTTTCTTGCCCCAGATACGGTCGTTCTCGTCGAGGAAGTCCATCTTGTCAACGATTTGCTTCTCGAGGAAGCGCGTATCGCCGGCGTCTTGGATTTCGACCTTGCGCATCATCTGACGTACGATAATCTCGAAATGCTTGTCGTTGATTTCCACACCCTGCATACGGTAAACGGACTGTGCTTCGTTGACGATGTAGTCCTGTACGGCAGTAGGTCCTTGAATAGCCAGGATGTCGTCGGGCGTGATAGCACCATCGGACAAAGCAACACCTGCATGCACGTAGTCGCCCTCCTGTACGAGGATTTGCTTACTCAACGGAATGAGGTACGACTTGACCTCACCGAGACGCGATGTGATAGTGAGTTCACGGTTACCACGTTTGATTTTGCCGAAGGAAACTTCACCATCAATCTCAGCCACGATAGCAGGATTGGACGGATTACGAGCCTCGAACAACTCGGTAACACGCGGAAGACCACCGGTGATATCGCCTGCGGTACCGAAGGAACGTGTCTGCGTGAAGAGTGCGTCTCCGACTTTGACTTCGGCTCCGTCGGGGTGAACAAGCAGTGCCTTCACAGGCAGGTTGTATGTACGGAGCACATTGCCTTCCTTATCGAGAATGAGTGCGGCAGGCATCTTGGTCTTATCCTTGGTCTCGGTGATGGTGACCTCTTTCTTACCGGTCTGCTCGTCGGTCTCGGTCTTGGCGGTAACGCCTTCGATAACATCCTGATACTGAATGGTACCGGCTTGCTCGATGATGAGGGCAGCCTTGTAAGGATCCCACTCGCAGACTTGCGTGCCCTTGTCATAGACCTGACCCGGGGTGACGAAGAGTTTGGAAGCGTAAGGGATATTGAACTGTGTGAGTACGACACCTGTCTTCTCGTCCACAAGACGCATCTCGTTAAGACGGCTGACAACGATGATGTCGCCTTCCTCGGTGGTGATGGTACGCATATCGTCGATTTCGATACGACCAGCCTGCGGGATAGCGTAGGTGTTCTGCGTAGCCGCGTTACCTGCGACACCACCCGAGTGGAAGGTACGGAGGGTCAACTGCGTACCCGGCTCACCGATAGCCTGTGCGGCAATCACGCCGACCGCCTCGCCTTTCTGTACGAGTTGGCGGGTAGCGAGGTTACGTCCGTAGCACTTGGCGCAGACACCGTGTTTCGCCTCGCAAGTGAGCACGGAACGTATCTCAACGGCTTCGATACCGGCGTCTTCGATAGCCTGGCACTGTGCCTCACGAATCTCGTCGCCTGCAGCCACGATGAGGTTGCCCTCGCCATCGTAGATGTCATGGACGCTGACACGTCCGAGTATACGCTGGGTAAGGGTAGCGACCACGTTGTCGTTCTGCTTAACGGCGCGTGCGGTCAAGCCACGGAGGGTGCCGCAGTCCTCTTCGGTGATGATGACGTCGTGCGACACATCGACAAGACGACGGGTAAGGTAACCTGCGTCGGCGGTCTTCAAAGCAGTATCGGCAAGACCCTTACGGGCACCGTGGGTGGAGATGAAGTACTCCAACACGCTCAAGCCCTCCTTGAAGTTGGACAGAATCGGGTTCTCAATAGTCTGACGACCTTCTGCGGCACCTGCCTTCTGGGGCTTCGCCATCAGTCCACGCATACCAGCCAACTGCTTGATTTGCTGTTTGGAACCACGGGCACCGGAGTCCATCATCATATATACAGAGTTAAAACCTTGGTCAGCCTCCTTCATGTGCTTCATCAGCACTTCGGTAACCTGTGCATCGACATCGGTCCACGCACCGACTACCTTGTTATAACGCTCGTTGTCGGTCATGAGACCTTCCATATAGAGTTCGGTAACCTCTTCGACGGTCTGATTACCTTTGGCAACAAGTTCGTTCTTCTCCTCAGGGATAAGGATGTCGTTGAGGTTGAATGACAGACCACCCTTGAACGCCATCTTGTAACCAAGGTTCTTGATGTCGTCGAGGAACTGAGCCGTGCGAGCCACACCGCAGGTCTTGATGACATCGGCAATGATGTTCTTGACGGCTTTCTTGCCAAGGGTTACGTTCTGATAGCCTACCTCTTCGGGAACGAAATGGTTGACCAAGATACGTCCCGGGGTAGTCTCTACAAGTGTGGTCTCGTGGGTACGCCCGTCGTGGATACGCACCTTGACGATGGCGTGGATATCCGCTTTGCCCTCATTAAGTGCGATTTCGCACTCCTCGGGGGAGTAGAAGCAGAGCCCTTCGCCCTTGACGCCTGTACGCGGCTTGGTGATATAGTAGAGACCGAGAATCATATCCTGCGAAGGTACGGTAATCGGGTTACCGTTTGCGGGATCGAGAATATTGTGCGAGCCAAGCATGAGCAGTTGCGCTTCGAGTACCGCCTCGTTGGACAGCGGAAGGTGAACTGCCATCTGGTCGCCATCGAAGTCAGCGTTGAAGCCGGCGCATGCAAGCGGGTGCAACTGGATAGCCTTACCCTCAATCATTCGCGGCTGGAAAGCCAAGATACCATGGCGGTGGAGTGTCGGAGCACGGTTGAGCAGTACAGGGTGTCCCTCCATAACGTGCTCAAGAATGTCGAAGATAACCGGGTCTTTGCGGTCGATGACCTTCTTTGCCGATTTGACCGTCTTGACGATACCACGCTCGATGAGTTTGCGAATGATAAACGGCTTGTATAGTTCGGCTGCCATATCCTTGGGCAGACCGCACTCGTGCATCTTGAGTTCCGGACCTACGACGATGACGGAACGTGCGGAATAGTCCACACGCTTACCGAGCAAGTTCTGACGGAAACGTCCCTGTTTACCCTTCAACGAGTCGGAGAGGGATTTGAGCGGACGGTTGGCGTCTGACTTGATGGCAGTGGTCTTCTTACTATTGTCGAAGAGAGAGTCCACTGCCTCCTGCAGCATACGTTTCTCGTTGCGAAGGATGACATCGGGTGCTTTGATTTCAACGAGTCGTTTGAGTCGGTTGTTACGAATGATAACGCGACGATAGAGGTCGTTGAGGTCCGATGTAGCGAAACGTCCACCATCCAGCGGCACGAGCGGACGCAGTTCAGGCGGGGTAACAGGGATGACGCGGAGCACCATCCATTCGGGGCGGTTGCGTCCCTTGCTGGCACGGAAAGACTCTACCACCTGCAGGCGTTTGAGCGCTTCCGCCTTGCGCTGCATGGATGTGTCGGTGTCGGCACGGTGGCGGAGTTCGTAACTGAGGGCATCGAGGTCGATGCTTGCGAGCATCTCTTCGACCGCCTCGGCACCCATCTTGGCAATGAACTTGTCAGGGTCGGAGTCGTCCAAGAGTTGGTTATCCTGAGGGAGACGGGCAATGAGTTCGTTGTACTCGTCTTCGTCAAGGAGCATGCGGTCAGCCACGATGTCATCGCCAAGTTCCTGCCCAGCCAATACGCCGGCACGGATAACGATGTACTTCTCGTAGTAGATGACCGACTCGAGTTTCTTGGTAGGCACACCGAGGAGTGCCGCCATCTTGGAGGGCAGTGAGCGGAGGTACCAGATATGTGTAACGGGAACTACGAGTTTGATATGCCCCATACGCTCACGGCGTACTTTCTTCTCTGTCACTTCGACGCCGCAACGCTCGCAGACGATACCCTTGTAGCGAATACGTTTGTACTTACCGCAATGGCACTCGTAGTCCTTGGTAGGACCGAAGATGCGCTCGCAGAACAGACCGTCGCGCTCGGGCTTGTACGTACGGTAGTTGATGGTCTCAGGCTTGAGCACTTCACCGTATGAGTTCTCCAGAATCTCATCAGGAGAAGCGAGGCTAATCGAAATCTTCGAAAAGTTACTCTTTATCTTATTGTCTTTTCTAAAAGCCATTATGATGATTTGTTATGAGAGACGTTATTATTCAAGTTTCACACTTAAGCACAAGCCACGCAATTCATGCAGAAGCACATTGAGTGACTCTGGAATACCGGGGGTGGGCATTGGGTCGCCTTTAACGATTGCTTCATAAGCCTTGCTGCGGCCCACCACATCATCGCTCTTGACGGTGAGGATTTCTTGCAGCACGTGTGAAGCACCGAAGGCCTCAATTGCCCAAACTTCCATTTCACCGAAACGCTGGCCACCAAACTGCGCTTTACCGCCGAGAGGCTGCTGGGTGATGAGTGAGTACGGGCCAATGGAGCGTGCGTGCATCTTGTCCTCCACCATGTGGCCGAGTTTCAAGAAGTAGGTCACACCCACAGTTGCCTTCTGGTCGAATGGCTCACCGGTGGCGCCGTCGTAGAGCTGTGTGCTACCACCGCGTGGCAGACCAGCCTTGTCGGTCCATGCGTCGAGGTCGTCGAGCTGAGCACCATCGAAAATTGGGGTGGCGAATTTCACACCCAGTTCACGGCCAGCCCATCCAAGCACTGCCTCGAAAATCTGACCAAGGTTCATACGAGAAGGCACACCTAATGGGTTAAGCACCAAGTCTACCGGCGTGCCGTCGGCAAGGAATGGCATATCTTCCTGGCGCACCACGCGCGACACGATACCCTTGTTGCCGTGACGGCCTGCCATCTTATCGCCTACGCCGATTTTACGCTTCTTGGCTACATACACTTTGGCCATCTGCATGATGCCGGATGGGAGTTCATCGCCAATCTGGTAGTCAAACTTCTTGCGGCGCAATTCGGTCTCGATAGCTTTACTCTTACGCAAGTAGTTCATCACACATGCGCGAATCAAGTCGTTGGTGTGAACGTCGGAAGTCCACTTGCTCAAGTTCACCGACTCGTAGTCGATGCCCTCAAGTGTGGATTTTGCGAACGGGCTGCCCGCAGGAATAATATCGGTGTCCACATAGTCCATCACGCCCTCCGAGGTTTTCCCCTTGGTGAGGGTGAGGAGCTTGTCGATGAGTTGAGCCTTCAACTCGTCTTGCTGTGCCTGTGCCTCGGTATCCATCTTCTCAATCTCAGGATCGCCACCGCGGGAGCGGGTGCGCTTCTTCATAGCGCGCGAGAATAGACGGGTGCCGATTACCACGCCCTTCAGTGAGGGGTTAGCCTTCAGTGAGGCGTCTTTCACATCACCAGCCTTGTCGCCGAAGATAGCGCGGAGAAGCTTCTCTTCTGGAGTTGGGTCGCTCTCGCCCTTAGGAGTGATTTTACCAATCATAATGTCGCCTGGGCGGATATGTGCGCCCACGCGGATAATACCACGCTCGTCGAGGTCCTTGGTGGCATCCTCGCTCACGTTAGGAATATCATTGGTAAGCTCTTCCATGCCACGCTTGGTTTCGCGCACTTCGAGGGTGTACTCGTCCACGTGCACACTGGTGAGGATATCCTCACGCACCACACGCTCGTTAAGCACAATGGCGTCCTCGTAGTTGTAGCCCTTCCAAGGCATGTAAGCCACCTTGAGGTTGCGTCCAAGCGCGAGTTCTCCCTTCTCTGTAGAGTAGCCCTCGGTGAGGATATCGCCCTTGTTCACCCTCTGACCGCGCTCACAAATTGGGCGAAGGTCGATGGTGGTGCTTTGGTTAGTCTTGCGGAATTTAGGCAAGCGGTATTCCACCACAGGCTCGTCGAAGCTCACGAAAGCTTCTTCCTCTGTCTGGTCGTAACGGATGCGAATCACATCAGCGTCCACATATTCAATCACGCCAGGGCCTGCGGCCTGGATTTGGGTGCGGCTGTCGTAAGCCAGGCGCTCTTCAATACCGGTGCCCACAATAGGAGCCTCGCTACGCAGCAGTGGCACTGCCTGGCGCATCATGTTGGCGCCCATCAAGGCACGGTTAGCGTCGTCGTGCTCGAGGAATGGAATCATCGCCGCTGCCACCGACGCTATCTGTTGAGGCGACACGTCCATCAGTTCCACCTGGTCGGGTGCCACCACTGGGAAGTCGGCCTCAAGGCGCGCCTTCACCTTGTTGCGCACGAAAGTGCCGTCATCGTTCAGTGGCGCGTTGCCCTGGGCGATAATCTTTCCTTCCTCGCTTTCAGCGGTGAGATAGACGATATCGTCGTTGTTCATATCCACTTTCGAATCCTTAACCTTGCGGTAAGGAGTTTCGATAAAGCCGAGCTTGTTAATCTTCGCATAGATACAGAGCGAAGAAATCAAGCCGATGTTAGGACCTTCAGGAGTTTCGATCGGGCACAGACGGCCATAGTGGGTGTAGTGCACGTCGCGCACCTCAAAGCCCGCGCGCTCTCGCGACAGACCGCCAGGGCCGAGAGCCGACATACGGCGCTTGTGAGTGATTTCGGCAAGAGGGTTGGTCTGGTCCATAAACTGCGACAGGGCATTGGTGCCGAAGAAGGTGTTAATCACCGAGGAGATGGTCTTCGCGTTGATCAGGTCCATTGGAGTGAACACCTCATTGTCGCGCACATTCATTCGCTCTCGGATAGTGCGTGCCATACGCGCCAAGCCCACGCCAAACTGGTTGTAGAGTTGCTCGCCCACGGTGCGCACACGGCGGTTGCTCAAGTGGTCGATATCATCTACGTCAGTCTTGCTGTTGATCAGTCCGATGAGATACTTAATAATCTCAATAATGTCTTCATTGGTGAGCACACGCACAGAGGCGTCGGTGTGCAAACCGAGCTTCTTGTTGATACGGAAACGTCCCACATCACCCAAGTCATATCGCTTGTCGCTGAAGAAGAGGTTTTGAATCAGTTCGCGAGCCGAAGCGTCGTCGGCAGGGTCAGCATTGCGCATCTGGCGGTAGATGTAGGTAATAGCCTCCTTCTCGGTGCTACACGTATCTTTACTGAGGGTGTTGAAAATGATTTGGTAATCACTGGTGTTTACATCCTCCTTGTGAAGCAGAATCACGCTTGTGCCACTTTCGAGAATCTTGGCGGCCACTTCTTCCGTCAAAACCTCATCGCGGTCAACAAGCACTTCATTACGCTCAATCGAAACCACTTCACCGGTGTCTTCGTCCACGAAGTCCTCGTTCCATGAGTTCAGGATGCGGGCAGCCAATTTGCGGCCCACAGCTTTCTTGAGGTTTGTTTTGTTTACTTTGAGTTCTTCGGCCAGACCGAAAATCTTGATGATGTCGTTATCCGACTCAAGGCCAATGGCACGAAGCAGCGTGGTCACAGGCAATTTTTTCTTGCGGTCGATGTAGGCATACATCACATTGTTGATATCGGTGGCAAATTCAATCCATGATCCACGGAAAGGGATAATGCGAGCCGAATAGAGTTTTGTGCCATTGGCGTGGGTGCTCTGACCAAAGAACACACCAGGCGAACGGTGCAACTGAGACACAACGACACGCTCAGCGCCATTGATGATGAACGTACCCTTATCAGTCATGTAAGGAATCGTGCCGAGATACACATCCTGCACAGCGGTAGCGAAATCCTCATGGTCGGGGTCGGTGCAATAGAGCTTGAGCTTGGCCTTCAAAGGCACACAGTAAGTGAGACCACGGTCGAAACACTCATCGATAGAATAGCGTGGTGGATCGATAAAGTAGTCAAGGAATTCCAGCACAAAGTTGTTTCTGGTGTCCGCAATAGGGAAATTCTCAGAAAAAACCTTGTAGAGTCCTTCGTTTTTTCTCTTCTCAGTTGGGGTATCTAATTGCAGAAAATCTCTGAAAGATTGTAATTGCACTTCAAGAAAGTCGGGATAAGGATAAGGATTCTTGACACGTGCAAAATTTACTCGTGGGTTGTTGGAAACTGACATTGAAAAATAGATTAAGTGAACTCAAAATTTTAATATGACACAAAAAGGTTAAGAATCGACATTTTAAGAGGATTCTTAACCTAAACACCTGATATTCAGGCGATATTATTTAAGTTCAACTTCAGCTCCGAGTTCTTCGAGTTGTTTCTTAAGACCTTCAGCTTCGTCCTTAGCCAAACCTTCCTTCACTGGCTTAGGAGCACCGTCTACGAGATCCTTAGCGTCCTTCAAGCCAAGACCAGTGAGTTCCTTAACCAATTTGATAACTTTGAGCTTTTCAGCACCTGGTGCTTTAAGAATTACGTCGAAAGAAGATTTTTCATCTTCAGCAGCAGCACCAGCGGCAGCTGGGCCAGCAGCAACTGCTACAGCTGCAGCAGCAGGTTCAATACCATATTCTTCTTTGAGGATTTGAGCGAGTTCGTTTACTTCCTTTACTGAGAGGTTAACAAGTTGCTCTGCAAAAGCTTTTAAATCTGCCATTTTTGTATGATTTAATTGTTGTTATTTTTTTTATTGTTCTTTGTTTGATAATGTTTCGAGAATTCCGTGGAGCTTGTTGCCACCCGACTGCAAAGCAGAGATAACATTCTTCGCTGGAGATTGAAGCAAAGCCACAACGTCGGCGATAAGCTCGTTCTTGCTCTTGATTGCAACCAGAGTGTCGAGGTTCTCCGCACCCATATACACTGTCTCCTCTACGTAAGCAGCCTTCAGGGCAGGTTGAGTCTCTTTCTTCTGACGGAAGTCTTTTAAAAGTTTAGCCGGGGCGTTGCCAGTGTTGCTCAGCATGAGCGTGGTGTTGCCAACCAGCGCAGGATAAAGGCCACTGTAGTCGAGGTCTGAGGCCTCCATAGCCTTCTTCAGCAAGGTGTTCTTAACCACAAGCATCTTTACTTCAGCCTTGAAAGCGGCACGACGCAAGTCGGTGGTGCGCTCTGCATTCAAACCGGTAGTCTCGGTCAAATATACACAGCTATATGAAGCAAGAGTTTCCTTGATCTTTTCAATTAATACTGCTTTATCTTCCTTTTTCATTTTTCTTCAATTTTAAAAATTAAGCATCGAATGATTTTGTATCAATCTTGATACCAGGACTCATGGTGCTTGAAAGATAAACGCTCTTGATATAGGCTCCCTTGGCGGTGTTAGGCTTGAGCTTGATCAGGGTGTTAATGAATGCCTGGGCATTCTCCTTAATCTGGTCAGCAGTAAACGACACCTTACCAATTGAAGTGTGCACTATACCTTTCTTATCAACCTTAAAGTCAATCTTACCTTGTTTTACTTCTTTTACAGCCTTAGCTACATCTTGGGTAACGGTTCCGCTCTTGGGGTTTGGCATAAGGCCACGAGGACCAAGCACACGGCCCAAAGGACCAAGTTTACCCATATTTTGAGGCTGAGTGATAATCACATCAACATCGGTCCAACCACCTTTGATCTTGTCGATATACTCGTCAAGACCTACATAGTCGGCACCGGCTTCTTTAGCTTCGGCTTCCTTGTCGGCGGTACAGAGTACCAGCACGCGGACGGTCTTACCAGTTCCGTGAGGCAGCGACACCACGCCACGAATATTCTGGTCGGCCTTACGAGGGTCAACACCAAGACGTACATCGATATCAGCTGAAGCATCAAACTTAGTGTAAGTGATTTCCTTCACCAAAGCTGCTGCTTCTGAAAGGGTGTAAGATTTCCCAGCTTCAATCTTCTCTTTGGCAACCTTTTGATTTTTTGTAAGTTTACTCATTGTCAATCGAAGTTTTTAAACGTTTTCAGGGAATTCGCCCTTAACTGTAATACCCATACTTCTTGCTGTTCCAGCGACCATACGCATCGCCGAGGCTACAGTAAAACAGTTCAAATCAGGCATCTTGTCTTCAGCAATTTCCTTTACCTGGTCCCAAGTAACTGTAGCCACCTTCTTACGGTTAGGTTCACCGGAGCCGCTCTTTGTCTTTGCAGCGTCAAGAAGTTGTACAGGAACTGGAGAAGTCTTAACAACGAAGTCGAAGCTCTTGTCGGTGTAGTAGTTGATTACTACAGGCAACACCTTACCAGCCTTTTGTTGGGTACGGGCGTTGAATTGCTTGCAAAACTCCATGATGTTAATACCCTTAGAACCCAGTGCAGGGCCTACTGGCGGTGAAGGGTTTGCTGCTCCACCTTTAATCTGTAATTTGATCTGTCCAGCAATTTCTTTAGCCATTTGTTCTTAATTGATTTTGTTTTTTTATTGTGTTAAAAAACAAGTGCGAAAGCTGCAACTCGTAACATAATATGCAACTATTCGCGCTCTACTTGCGAATTATCCAACTCCATAGGGGTTGAACGGCCAAACACCTTCACGTTAACCCAAAGTTTCCTGCGCTCACGATTCACTTCCGATACCTCACCCATAAATCCATTGAAAGGACCATCGGTCACCTTCACTGTCTCGCCCACGATAAAGTCGTTAGGAACGCTGTCGTCGGACTGCGTGGGGTCAGCGCTTGCATCACCCACCATACGGGCTATTTGCTCTTCAGGAATTGGCTCTGGCTTTTTGCCAGCGTCACGAGTACGGAAAAAATTAGACACGTTCGTGGTATTGACCAACATTTCCTCAACGCCTTCTGCAAACGACACCTTCACATACACTAAACCAGTAATCAGTACCTTTTCCTTCAGCACTTTCTTACCGGCACGGGTGACAAACACCTTCTCCGTCGGAACAAGCACTTGTTCGAGATTTTCTTTAAGAACGTCATAGTTAGCACAAGCTTTTTCCAAAGCCTCTTTCACCTTGAATTCCTTACCCGAAACCACTCGTAGAGCGTACCACTGTTTGTTTCCTTCAGCCATTACTGTAAATGCGTCTGTTGATAAAAAAATTGTTGAGAAAATATTAAAACACGATGATTATACACATTCACGCTCTCCTATACGCCAGCGTAATCAGGGAGAAGCTGATAGTGCCAGCTCATTAGGAAGTCATATATATTTTAGAGAGCGTAGATAGTGTTCATCACCAAGTCGAAGACCATATCAATAGCCCAAATCACGATTGCCATGAGTATGGAAGCCACCATCACAATCACGGTGCTATTGGCTAGCTCGGCCTTGGAGGGCCAGGACACCTTATGAACGAGTTCATTGTAGCTGTCCTGCAAATCCGTAAGTATCTTATATTTTGCCATATTATTTTAAAAATTAGCACGGGAAGTAAGACTCGAACTCACGACCTACGGTTTTGGAGACCGTCGTTCTACCAACTGAACTATTCCCGTGTATAAAAAGGCCCCACCTCATTAGCGAGGCCTTTTTTGATATATTTAATCCTTATGGATATTAGTCAAGAATCTTAGTGATCTGACCAGAACCTACTGTACGGCCACCTTCACGGATTGCGAAACGAAGACCTTCGTCGCAAGCAACTGGCTCGATGAGCTTAACCTTAATCTCAACGTTATCACCAGGCATCACCATTTCTACACCTTCTGGAAGAGTGATCTCACCAGTCACGTCGAGTGTACGGATGTAGAACTGTGGACGATATTTAGAACGGAAAGCAGTGTGACGGCCACCTTCCTCTTTCTTCAGCACATAGATAGCGGCAGTGAATTCGCTGTGAGGCTTAACAAGTCCTGGGTGGCAAATCACCATACCACGCTTGATGGCGCTCTTGTCGATACCACGGAGGAGCAGACCTACGTTATCACCAGCTTCACCCTCTTCAAGAATCTTGCGGAACATTTCAACGCCAGTAACCACCGACTTCATGTCTGCGCCAAGACCCATGATTTGAACTTCGTCGCCTACCTTCACAACACCAGTTTCGATACGGCCAGTAGCCACAGTACCACGACCAGTGATTGAGAACACGTCTTCAATAGGCATCAAGAATGGCTTATCGATATCGCGTGGAGGAAGTGGAATCCAAGTGTCAACAGCGTCCATCAGGTCAACAACAGACTGAACCCACTTTGGTTCACCGTTCAATGCGCCGAGTGCAGAGCCCTTGATGATAGGAGTGTTGTCACCATCGTAGTCATATTCAGAAAGGAGTTCACGAACATCCATCTCCACGAGTTCAATCATTTCATCGTCAACATCTGGAGAATCGCACTTGTTCAAGAACACAACCAAGCGAGGCACGTTCACCTGACGAGCGAGCAGAATGTGCTCACGAGTCTGAGGCATCACACCATCGGTAGCAGCAATCACAACGATAGCACCGTCCATCTGAGCAGCACCAGTCACCATGTTCTTCACATAGTCGGCGTGGCCTGGGCAGTCAACGTGTGCATAGTGGCGATTTGCAGTTTGGTACTCAACGTGTGCAGTGTTGATAGTGATACCACGTTCCTTTTCTTCAGGGGCGTTATCGATAGAATCGAATGAACGAGCTTCTGAAAGACCTTTTTCTGCAAGCACCTTGGTGATAGCTGCGGTAAGAGTGGTTTTACCGTGGTCAACGTGACCAATAGTACCGATGTTTACGTGCGGTTTGGTTCTTACGAATGTTTCTTTTGCCATAACTTTGTTTTATTTTTTTATTAAATAATCTTCGCGATTTTTATGTGTTCAACTCCACCCCCAGGGGCACAATCCACCACCGAGAGGCGAAGTTTCGCCATCATATTTTAAATTGGAGCCGGTGGCGGGATTTGAACCCGCGACCTCTTCCTTACCAAGGAAGTGCTCTACCCCTGAGCTACACAGGCAATAATAAAATTTGAGCGGAAGACGAGGCTCAAACTCGCGACCCTCAGCTTGGAAGGCTGATGCTCTATCAACTGAGCTACTTCCGCATTATTTGTGGGCAGGGACAGATTCGAACTGCCGAAGCCGCAAGGCAACAGATTTACAGTCTGCCCGTTTTAACCACTTACCTACCTACCCAAAATTTCGAGCCTCTTGTCGGATTCGAACCAACGACCCCGAGATTACAAATCACGTGCTCTGGCCAACTGAGCTAAAGAGGCAGTTGCTTGTTTCAAGCGAGTGCAAAGGTACGAACTTTTTTTAAATCGCCAAACATTCGCTATCTTTTTTTTCAAAAAAAATCATTTTACAGTCCAAAACGGCCCCTTTTCCCAGTGCCTGTCCACCATTTGGCTCACAATATAGCGACAGCAGAGGTGGACCCTTCCGCTAAAGCAGCCTTATCGTGGTCGCTCCACACAAACGCGCCGCCCCCCCTAAAAGCCGACCGCATCAAAGGCTCACGGAGCCACGCTGGCCACTTCCCCACCCCCCATATACACGATGAGGACGCGAATACCGCGTCCTCACTGTGCAATTTCAATTTTTGATGCAATTATATATGCACTATAGGTGTGAAGGCCAAAAAAAAAGAAACGTGCCTTAACACACCGAGTGCTCTCGTTTACTTACTCTTGTCGAGCTTTTCAAGCTGCTTCTTCAATGCGTCCACCGCAAGGTCCACAGCCTCCTCAAATGTGTCGGCCACTTTGCTGGCAAACAAATCGCCCCGCTGGGGCACGTCAAGCTTGATGCCAGCTTCCTTGTTCATCGCGGTTTCGGGTTTCACCACTTTTAATGTCACGTCCACACTCGAGATTTCCTCATAGTGCTTAACAAGTTTTTCCACTTTCTTGTTGATGAATTGCTCAAGTTTCTCTGTTGCATCGAAATGGATGGATTTAATCTTGATTTCCATATTACCCTCCTTTTTTTAGAGCCCTTGGATGGGCGAGTTTGTAATTATTTATCAATTCACTAAACGTGATATGCGTATATATTTGCGTGGCTGCGAGCGACTCGTGTCCAAGAAGCTCCTTCACGCTGTTGATTTCCGCTCCGTGGTTGAGCATGGCGCTGGCAAAACTGTGCCGAAGCACGTGTGGGCTTTTCTTCCCTCTCACCCCAGCCTCGCCAAGACTGTCGTGCACTATTTTATATATTAAAGAGGGATACATTTCCGCGCCTTTCTCGGTCACGAGCAGCTGGGCAGCGCCATCCAGCCCGGTATCGGTCCGCAGTTTCCTATAGCGGTCGATGAGCGCGGCCAGCGTTTCGCCAAATGGCACAATTCGATCCTTGTCGCGCTTGCCATGCACCTTCATCTGGCACTGCGCCGTGTCCACGTCGCGGTCGAGAAGCCCTATCAGCTCCGCTCGGCGGATACCCGTGTGGTAGAAAATGGCCACAATCAGCCTGTCTCTCACCTCCACGAAGTCGGCGTCGGCGGGCAGCGGAGCGTCTAAGAGCGCGTCCATACCTTCCTCGCGCACATATTGTGGCAGCCGCTTTGGCACTTTCGCCAATTCCACGTCGGCGGCAGGATTCTCAGTCATCTCACCCGACTTCACGAGCCACCTGAAAAAAGCCCTTGCAGCCTGCATTTTTCGCCTCACTGTGCATGCACCGTCGCCCTGCTGGGCAAGGCTCACCACCCATGCGCGCAAGTCGCCTGGCGTGACGCTACGGAAATTCGGATCCTCCTCGCCGTGGGCAAGAAAAGCGGCGAGCTGGCGCAAGTCGTCCTCATAGGCCCTCACCGTGAGAGGCGAAAGGTTTCGCTCGAAACGAATATATTGCACAAACTGGCTGATTTTCATAATCCTACTTTTTCAAGAGGCTCACAGCGCCATCTCTTGGCTACTAATTTAGCAATCTTTCTTGAAAGTGCAAAAGCATAGGGTCATAAAAAAGATTAATTTCTATCATTCACCTTTGCTCCTGCTATTTCACTATCATCTTGACGGCTTTGCGCACACCGTCGGCTGTTTGCTCCACTTTAATGACAAATGTGCCGCTCTGTGGATTTTTCACCTCTACGCCTTGTATGGTATAGTAGCGGACAGACGCATCGAACTCCCTGTCTATGTCGGCAACGGCAGTCGACGATTGCGATTTAATCTCCACATTGTCAACATATATAAAATTGTAGCTTTTCACACATTCACCCATAAGGCCTATGCGCACATTATTGCTGTCGTAGCCGCTGAGGGGCACTTGCACGAGCGTCCACTCCTTTGCGTCGTCCACAGTGGCTAGGTCTGTCCATTCGCCATACCCAACCTGTGCCTGTGCTGTGAATTTCATATTGCCGGTCGGCATCAGCACATACATGGAGAGCACGGGATTGGCAATGCCGCTCAAATCAATTTTAGGGCTTTCCCATCGGCCGACAGCGCCATTGGCATATGCGCCCATATCCGCACTGCCACCATCGCCATCATAGCTTTGGTCGGCGCGTGCCGACCACGACACATCGCTGTTCTTGCCCACCAGCACAGTCTTTGTCCATGGAGAGGTCTGTGCCGACGCTCCTGCAAACGTCTCTATGTAAGGCACTGCGTAGGCCTTGCCAACAAGCTGCATATTACTTTCTGTGGCAGCTCCATACGCCCCGCCCACCGAAGCGGCTTTCACCTTGAATGTGGTGGCTTTCTGCTCGGCGGCAGCGTTGAGCCTCACATCATAGCTGGTTGCCGTCAAATCGCTTGCCACCACAGTTCCATCTGAGGCCAGCACCTGATACACTACATTCGCCTTATTCACAAAGCCGCCATTCACGCCTTTGTCGGCGAGTTGCCACGTGAGTGTTCCGTTGCCATCCTCATGGTCGGCAAACTTCACATTCTGCGGAGCAGACGGCGCGTCTTCGCCCACGAACACAGTCACCTTGGCCATGTCGCTCTCACCCTCAGCATTATACACCTTCACGCCATACGCATAAAGGCCTGCTGCAGCGAGAGTGTCGGTGAACACAACTGGAGATTTGTCCAAGGAATCAGCACCGGAAACTATACCAACTTGCTTGCCGTCACGATATATCTCCGCTTTACTGATTGCGCTCGACAACGGCTGCCCGTTTGAGGCCTTCGTGGGCAGGCAAAATGAGATTTTTGCTGTGAGCTCACCGCCATCGCCGGCTGTAGCACTAAGATTAGTCACTGTGTCGGGTGCCATGGCGCTAACACCAGCGGCAAGCGACACATTATCTATAGTGGCAGTGCCTTGCGACACGGCACTGACAATGTGTATGCCAATATACTTCACGCCATCCGACTCTGGCATAACGTTCAACTTGGCCCTTGCGGGCGCAGCCGAGGTGGCGGAGGTTGAAATCGCCTCGCCCACCGCTGTGGTCATGGCATCTGCGGTAGGAGCATCACCCATTTTCACCTCCACGGTGTTGGTGTAGCGCGCGGCGGTGCCATAAAAGTCGAAACCGAGTTCATAGGAATAGCCGCCCCTCAGCCGCATGGCAGGCAAGAACAGCCAGTCGTCTGCCGTCTTCGAGTAGCTGGAGCGGTATTTCATCGACTTCAAAGAGTAGTACCATGTGTTTTTGTCTGCATTTGCATCCACTATCGTATAGAGCGATGGCGAGGTGGCTTCTGTGAAGTCCTCACTATAAGGAGGCTGTAAGTACGAGCCAAGCACAAGCACATTACTTTTGGCAACCGCGCCTTCATGGCCTGCATTTACTGGCGACACTTCATAATAAACCGACTGGAGCAGTTCGTCGGCATACGGCTCTTGAAAGCTGGAGCCTTTCAAGCCTGTGGCCACACGCACTGCACCCGGATAACGGGTCACATTGTACGACAGGTTGGTGTCTGACATATACCCGCCATTCACGGTTCCGCTTGGTTTGCTCCATGTGATGGTATTCACGCCATCTGCATTGGAAAACTTCAAATCACCTACGGCAAGAGGGGTGTCGTTGCCCACAAACGACTTCGCCGACGCCTCTGGGCTTACGCCTTCGCTATTGGAGAGCGCGACCGTAAAGTCATACTCCCCATCAGCCGCCACAGCCACAGGAACAGCCACTTGGGCGCCTGTCTGAGCCTTGCCCTCTGCCACCGATGAGCCGTTGGCTTTCACGGTGTAAGACACCTCGCCGCTCAATTTTGCGCCTGAATATGTAGTGGATGGCACTCCAAAGCTCACTGTGCCCTGGAGCGACCCGTCCTTGAATGACACGGCAAGGTCGGCTGGAGCCGACGGTGCGGCATCGGCAGTAGCCTGATCCACAATCCATGCGCCCACCACCTCATCGCCATTCGGGGTGGCCCCCACAAGCGTGGTCGCTGCCGTGGCAAGATCCACGGCATAAACATTCGAGTTCTCCTTCTGGTCGTTGGCGAACCAGTACATCGTTTTTCCGGCAGCGTCAATCACCGCCGACTGGTCGTAGTAAGGGCGTACACCCGTGTCGCCCACCTTTGTCAGTGAGCCGTCATTCTTGCTAACTCTCACAAGATAGCCGCCATCGGCAGAAGTGGTGGAGGTGCTTGCCGTGATGCCATACAGGTTGCCCTCACGGTCGGCCGCCATCACTATAAGCGACCCGGCCATACGTGCCACAGAGGTTTTGGTGTTGGAGGCCAAGTCCCATTTCTTCAATGTGGGATAGAGGAGCTGCTGATCAGCGTCATACTCGAATCCGCTACAGTACACCACCCCGCTCACAGGGTCGAGCGCACTCGATGTGGCACGATGGCCATACACCGTGGCCAGGTCATAACCTATGCTTTTTGAGCTCAACTGCGCTCCACTCTGTGCATCATACACATAATAGTTGGCGGAATTCACCATGCCATAGGCAATGCTCGACACAAAGGAGTATATTTTCCCGGCGCTCATCACTGCATCGCCAGTGATATTAACCCTTGGTATGGCGGCCACCTGCTTTCGCGCCACAGGAGCTGCTATGGTATAGCTATACACACCCGTGGTGCTCACGTCCTTGTCGTTGTCATACATCATCACGCCACACACGCGGGTATTGGCCACAGATGCCACCTTCTGAACCGTCGAGGCATTTTTCTTCGAAAAGCCTTTTGTTCGTGGATTCCTGCCCATCGTGCCAAAAGCCTCTGCTGGCGTGAGTCCACCGCTGTGCGAGATAGCCACATTCTCAGCCATAGCGGAGACACACCAGAGCGCCGACACAAGTAAAATAGTAGTCTTAACTGTCATAATTTCCTATGCAATAATTACAATTTAATATCAATCACATCGATTGAGCGATAATTTAGCGGCAAAGTTACGAATTTTATCCTTATTTCTCGCATTAGCCTTACTGGCGGAAAGCTATTTTTCTAATTTTTAACCACTCCACACCTCCCAAAGAGGAAAATTTAGCTGGGCGCCCAAAAGCAGTATGTTGTGACAGCGCTTTTTGCGTAATCAAACAATATGGCGTAAATTTGCACACCGACAATACAAACAAAACTCCTCTTTTGTGATGAAAAAAGCAATTTCTGCAATTCTATTGATGGCCGTGTGGGGCTGTATGGCTTTGAGCGCACAGGTGAAGCGGCCAAAACTTGTGGTGGGTATCGTGGTGGACCAGATGCGCTGGGACTACCTGTATTATTACCAGGATCATTTTTGTGAAAATGGCTTCAAGCGCATGCTCCGCGAAGGGTTTAGCTGTCAAAACGCCCTTATCAACTATGTGCCCACTGTCACCGCCATCGGTCACTCCAGCATTTTCACCGGCACAACGCCTGCCGTGCACGGCATCGCCGGCAACAATTTTATGGTGGACGGTCACTCAGCCACAAGTGTGACCGACGGCAGCGTGACTGGAGTTGGTTCCAAGGGCAAAGCTGGACAGTGCTCTCCGCACAATCTCCTCACCACCACCATTGGCGACGAACTCCGCGCCGCCACCTCTTTCCAAAGCAAGGTGGTGGGCATCGCCCTTAAAGACCGGGCGGCAATTCTTCCTGCCGGACACAGCGCCAATGCCGCCTATTGGTACGACAGCAAACTGCCAGGCTTCATCACCAGCACATACTATATGCAGCAGCTGCCGGCTTGGGTCAGCCAGTTCAACGCCTCGCTCAAAACCGACCCTATGGCCAAAAACGCCACTACGCACCATCCGGGCATCGCCACCACATTCGATATGGCCAAGGCGGCCATCGCCAATGAGCGGTTAGGCCAAGGCTCTGCCACCGACATGCTCACCGTCAGCATATCCACCACTGATGTGGTGGCGCATATCCATGGCACTCACTCGGCTTTTACCGACTCCTGCTATTATACCCTCGACAGGCAATTGGCCTCTTTCCTCAACGTCCTCGACCAGAAGGTGGGCAAAGGGGAATACCTCGTGTTTCTCACGGCCGACCATGGTGGCACCAACAACTTCAAGTACAACCATAGCCACAAACTTCCCACCGGCGGCTGGAGCTACTGGAAAGACGAAAACACCACCTACAACGAAGCGCTCAAGGCCAAATTCGGCATCGACAGCCTCGTGGCCGATGTAATGGAGTATAGCCTATACGTGAATGGCGACCGCGTGAAGCGTCACGGGCTTTGCCGCGACTCTGTGGTGCAGGCCATCAAAGATTATTTTGAGCGCGACCCTGACGTGGAGCGCCTCGTAGATATCGAGAACCTGGCTAACGAGCCCATTCCCGCTGAGCTAAAAGAGCGCATCGTGAAAGGATATTACAGGCACCGGAGCGGCGAAATTTTCATTATGCTCAAGCCTGGCCGCTACTGCGGTGAAGAAGACAGCGACGGCAGCAACCACGGCACATGGAGTATGGACGACAGCCACATTCCATGCGTGTTTATGGGATGGGGCGTGAGGCATGGCGAGACGATGCAGCCCACATCCATCACCGACATTGCCCCCACCGTGTGCTCAATGCTACACATACAGATGCCTTCGGGCTGCCTCGGCAAGCCTATCCCAGCCCTCGCGCCCTAAGTATAAAAAGGTGTGGGCTATAATGTGGGTATGATTTTCAAGCCGCCTCTGAGCCGGCATTACCCATTAGCGCACTTGATAGATGATGCGGAATTTGCCCTGCCGGTCAATAAGACCCTCATAGGTGACCTCTCCGTTAGGCGAGAGGATTTCGGCTGGAGCATAGCCGTCGGCTGAGAATGCGCCTATCTTCCATGGATAGCAGTAAACCGAGCCTACGCCCACCACCGATGTCGCTCCATCAGAATAATGGGCCACATCGCCATCATCATACCATGGTGTGCCCCACTCCGCTGTGTGCGGGTCTTCCTTTATTTTATGCCCTTTGTGAATAAGGTAATGCGCCAGATCGGACTGAATCACCAGATTAGTAGGCACTTCTTCACCACTTTCCTCGTCGATGTAGCGCATATAGCCATTACCGTGATGCGTGGCAGTGCCCCACAAGGCATACCCCACAAGGCGCCCGTCGGTAGAGAAATAGCGGGCAAACTGCCCGTCCACTGTGTCGTCCACCGTCATTGGAGCTATGGTGCAGACGCCCTTGTCGTAGTCGCTGACCGATGCTGGGTCCACAATCTCGCCACTCACTTTCTTCGGCTCAAATTTCTTGCGCCCCGACATATCGATGAAGTAGAAATCATCGCCACCTTCCTCCACCACCAGCGCCAAGCTGTCGCAGTAGGAGCGCGCCTCCTGGTATTGTGGCTGAATCACCATTTTGCCCAGTGCATTCATGTATCCCCACTTGCCGGTAAAGGCGTTCTCATCGGGCAGCACATACACCGCACGGCGACCCTCTTTCAGCGGAGCTATGGTAAACTGCTTTTGCCCAAACTGCCGAGGCTGGGTGAGCACGCCAGGCGCATACGGGCGCAGGTTGCGGTCGACCAACGTCCAGCGCAAATTAAAGCCCGGTGTGGATTCGCCCACAGCGGCTATGCCGTCCACAAAATTTGTGGCGCTCACATACTTTTTAGGAAGCCGCTCAATCGCGCCAGTGGGCTTGATAAGGTAAAGCTGGCGGTCGGCACCGTTTTTCTGCATAATCAGCCCCTCTGGAGCCATCTGCGGAATTCTTGTGAAGTCGGCCACGCGCCATTCATTTTTGCCACCCATCATTTTCCCGTCGATGGTATAGAGCGTGTATGCCACGCCGTCGGTGCTAACGCCAAACACGCCACAGCTCACAGGGGTCACTATTTTCGTGCTTTCGTCTTCGCAGTCGGTCAGAAACATGGTGTAGCCAGGCACCAGCTCAAGCGGCATACGCAGCGACGGCTCCGTGCCGGCAGTAGCTGCGCCACCTTTCTCCACAAGTTCGCCAGCCTTGCCGTTGCCACTATTCTGCGTGACCGATTGCCCTGCCTTGCTGCGGTCGGTAAATATCCACGCGGCAGTGGTCACACCGCCTTTCCACACGGTTTCCGCACTTTTGTCATAAGTTTTCTCCATGGCGTTGCCTTGAGCGAAGCACCACACGCCACCGCACACGGCCAGTGTCAATGACAGTATTGGAATTCTTTTTTTCATGCTGTTCCCTGTTTTTAAAAAAAATACTTATTGGTGTTAGTTTGTGGCAAAAATAGTAAAAAAATCCTGAGCCACAAAAAGTTGCCCAGGATTTACTCTAACATGATATTTTGCAGGGGGGGTGCTTATTTAATCACCTTTTCGGTAGAGGTGGTGCCGTCGGCATACTGCACGCGCTTGATACACACACCCGTGGTTGGCTCGGCTATCTGCTGCCCTGCCACGTTGTAGTAGCTCACGCTCTTCACTTCACGCACATCGGCGTTCACATCATTGATTCCCGACTGTGGGCGATTCACATACACCACATTGCTGCGGCGCTCTTCACCGCCACCACGGTAGATGCTCTGAACGCCTATTTTGTCATAGCCCTGGTCGTAAAAATAAATGTTGCTCTTTTTGGTGGAAGTGCTCAAAAATATGTCGTATTCTGTATCAGAGAAGGAGTACGGGATATCGGTCATCGACTGAGTAAGACCTTTAAACACTTCTGGAGTGAACACGTATGGGGCATCGTTATAGTACACGTTGTAGTAAAGATTGTTCACGTTAAGGTCGTTACCGTCCACATCCACTGTAGGAATCAAGAATTTCAACACATCAAAATTGGTCGACACCCGGATATCCGAGGCCGTGAACTGCGGATCGGCAGGCGTCATGGCCTTGTCTTCCTGCGCAGTGAGGCGGGGAGCCACCAGGTCGGTGATGATATACAGATTGTCGCGGCCGCAGTTCACAACCAGCGACGCCGGATACGTGGCCGACACATTCCCGTCATTATCCACCGTCATGGTCACGTGGTCGGTCTTGTCATAGTTGAAGTAAGTATTCTCGCCTTCCGTCTCCACCTTTGCGTTGCCAGTGAGCAGATACACGTGGGCATTGTATTCGGGATCCACCCCTAAATACTGCCTGGTGGGCACTTCCACCGACTTGTAGTCGCTGGCCATAGTGGCATGTATCACGGCGTCGGGCAAGCCTTTTTCAAGGTGGTCCACATACAGGTCGTTGTCCGAATTAAACACGTTCACCATGGAAAATTTCTCTGCCGATAGGTCGCTTGCATCCGACTTGTAGGTCAGTTTACACAGCGCCTTCTTGGCGTCGGCTGGCTTTATGGCCGGCTGGTCGGTATTGACGGTATATTTAATATTATAGTCGCCCATGTAGAACCATGAGCCATCGGCATCGCAAAGCCCCACAAGGCAGTCGTCAACCTGCGTGAGCACATTGTCTTTCCAAGTGAACTTCACATCTTGCGTAGTGGAGTCGGGCACAAACGAGCTGCCGTCGGCGTTCGGCACAAGGCGCTGCACATAATAAGGGTCGCCGGCGTCGATGCAGTAGAGCTGGGGCAAATGCATCACTATCACATCGCCCTCCCTCTTTTCACATTTAATCCACGGACTGCCAAGCCCCCACACATATGCCTGCGAGATAGGCGCCTTCACATACACGAAGCCATCGTTGGCTTCGCCCACACCGCCAATGCCGCCATCCACTTTCTGATAGTAGGCACTGCCCCAGCCCAGTCCGTAAGCCTCTGAATTCACATACATGTTGTCGAGCACCTTGCCGGCAGGTGCGTCAGCCACCACAGTGTCGGTGGCTGACGCACTGCGTTTTGCCTTTTTGAGCGCCATCACGCCAGCATCACCAGATTTCGCCACACGCTCGCCCAGGGAGCACTGCCTTTTGATTGGGGCGTGGTTGCGAGCCACACCAGGCAGCAGCAAGTCACTTGCCGAACCCGTCACACAACACAAGGCCAAAGCGGCCACTAAGAAAGTAAACTTTTTCATAAGCATCACTGTTTTTATCGTTTTTATAAAAATTCAAAGCAAAATTACTCATAAAAATAATATTTAAAAACTATTTTTGCCGATTTTTGCATATTTTTATAAGTTCACAGTTCAACCACTACCCAATTATTCAACAACAGAAGTAGGGCGAAAACTGAGCGCATTTTGTAGCAATTTTCGCTTCTCTATCACAAAAAAAAATCGTAACTTTGCTTATACACTTTTTTCTGCTATTTTTAAGCAGGGAAAAAAGGTGCATACTGTGCTTAACAAAAGCAACCTCTAACTAAAAAACTATATTACAACAGCAATATGAAGAGTACCGCAAGACCATTCAAATTCGTGAAGATTACTGACAGCGACGATTACGAGAACCGCATTCCTGTGGTTGCCATTGGCGACGACGAGGGACTCAACATAGCCCAACTCGTGGAGAAGTACCAAGACGACCTCTATGGCGCCGACATTAGCGCTTTAGAGATGCTGCAAGAAATGCTGGGAAGACTTGAAACCTATGAATCGGCTCGTCCGATCGCCATCGACGACCACCACATCATCAAGCTCCACAACTCAAACAAATGCGCCCTGCTCCAGTGCGTGAATGGAAAAGTGGTGGTGACCGACAACACTGGCCGTGAGCACCACATGGAAGAGGGCGAGTCGCTGCTAATCCCTGCCGCCACCACTCTTGTGGCTATCGATGGCTACGGTGATGTACTGATCACCGACTACTAACGCCGCACCGCAGTATATATATTTATTAGTGGAATATAAATAGACAGGACACGCAATAACCGCGCCCATAGTTTGTCGTGCGCGCCCCTTCACCACGCCCAACGATGGCAGAAAACCAACAACAACAAATCACAAAATAGCAGGGGCGTGACATAGAGTGAGCCGATGGCAAACAAAAAAGCTCCACTTGACAGGAGCTTTTTCAATAGCAAACAGCAATTTTTTAATTTTCTAAAATCATTGTAACATACAGATATACAATAAAATATGTATAATCAGTTGTTTGCTACAATACAAAGATACAAATTTGAAGCAATTCACAATAAGGATTATTCCGTTGTGAAAACATCAAGGGCGGCTTTTGTCGCTCTTTTTTGTTGCCGGGGCGAAAGGATGGTGTGCGAAACTTTTTGTAACTTTACAAATTATTGGCATAATCATCATATTGTGCGGAAATCTTCAATTCTCTATAGATAAAATACGGCAAGTTAATGAAGATAAAGTTTTGGATAGAGTATGTGGCGGCATACGGTGAGGAGCTTGTGCTGAATGTGGACGGGAGCGGTGCTGTGGAGCGGTGCGTGATGAGCTCGGTGGACGGGCGCAACTGGAGCTGCGAGCTCACTTTTCCTGCCGGGGAGCAGCCTGTGGCACGTTACCACTACAGTGTGGAGCGCGCTGGCGATGTGGTGAGGCATGAGTGGCTGGTGCAGCCTCACTGTCTCGACCTCACAACTTTGAAATCGGACAGCCTCACTGTCTACGACCACTGGATCGACAACCCTGAGAATAGCTATCTTTACAGCTCGGCCTTTACGGAGTGCTTCGCTCGGCGTGATCTGGCCCATGTGCCACCCACCGACTATTCCTTCACGGTGATGCTGAAGGTGCGCGCTCCGCAGCTCCGCTCGTGGCAGCGATTGGCCTTGGCTGGGGCAGGCCACGCCATGGGCAACTGGGCTGTGAACCGCGCGCTGCCTATGGCGGAGCATGCCCATAATGAGTGGGTGGCGGTGATCGATGCTTCGATGCTCGACTCGCGGGTGCTGGAGTTTAAGTTCATAGCGGTGAACGATGGCGATGCCGCCCATGTGATGTGGGAGTGCTGTGCCAACCGCACCGTGGTGCTGCCTGAACTGAAAAAGGGCGAGGCGGTGGTGTATGAGCTCAGCGAGGCTTCGTTCGGCCTTCCTGCATGGCGCGTGGCTGGCACAGTGGTGCCTGTGTTCGCACTCCGCAGCGAGGGCAGTTTCGGCGTGGGCGACTTTGGCGACCTTAAGGAGATGATAGACTGGGTGGCGTGCACGGGTCAGCGTGCGCTCCAGGTACTTCCGGTGAACGACACCACCGCCACTGGCACTTGGCGCGACTCTTATCCCTACAACAGCATCAGCATCTATGCGCTTCACCCTCAGTACGCCGACTTGCGCCAGCTTCCACCCCTCGCCGATGAGAATCGTGTGCGCTATTACGCCCACTTGCAGCACGAGCTGAACGAGCTGCCGCAAGTCGACTATGAGCGGGTGAATGCCGCCAAATTGGGCTATCTGCGTGAGCTGTATGCGCAAGAGGGCGCTAAAATGATGCACACGAAGGCGTTCAAGACGTTTTTCGAGTGCAATAAGCACTGGCTTGTGCCATACGCCGCATTCTGCCATTACCGCGACCAGTATGGCACCGCCACGTTCAGCCGCTGGCCCAGTCACCGCTCTTTTGACGAGAGTGCGCGTGTGGCGATGGCCAACAGCCGCACCAGTGAATACAAGAAGGTGGCGCTGTGGTACTTTGTGCAGTTTGTGCTCAGCCAGCAAATGCGCGCTGCCCACCTGCACGCTCGCCGCAAGGGCGTGATTCTCAAAGGCGACATTCCGATAGGCGTGAGCCGCGACGGAGTGGAGGCATGGGTGGAGCCTCGCTATTTCCACATCGACAGCCAGGCCGGCGCTCCGCCCGACGCATTCTCCACGCGAGGACAGAACTGGGGATTTCCCACCTACAACTGGGACGCAATGATGGCCGACGGCTGCTCATGGTGGGTGAAGCGATTTCGCAAGATGGCGGAATACTTCGACGCTTACCGCATAGACCATGTGTTAGGTTTTTTCCGCATCTGGGAGATTCCTGCCAATGCAGTGTATGGCTTGCTCGGCCAGTTCTCGCCAGCGCTCGGACTGACGCGGGATGAGATTGAGAGCTATGGCCTTACGTTTAGCGATGCCATGCTTGAGCCTTATATCACCGACTGGACGCTGAACTGCACATTTGGCGCACTTGCCCCGGAGGTGCGTGAAAAATATTTGCAGTCATCCTCTCGCGACGGCTTCTACAGCCTGCGGCCAGAATACAGCACCCAGCGCAAAATAGAGGCTGCGTTCTGCTCCGCCGGCCAGGATGGCAAGAACGTGGGCGAGCTACTGATGAATATGGTGAGCGACGTGCTGTTTGTGCGCGACCACAGGGACTCCAGCAAGTACCACCCACGCATAGCCGCACAGCGCACCTTCGCCTATGGCGCGCTCCGCCAGCCCGACAAGATGGCGTTTGACCGCCTGTACACCGACTACTTCTACCC
>DLLC01000070.1:37017-105388 GCA_002476625.1 Porphyromonadaceae bacterium UBA7572
TACACCGACTACTTCTACCGCCGCAACACCGACTACTGGTATCGCGAGGCCATGAAGAAATTGCCTCGCCTTGTGGAGGCCACGCGTATGCTCGTGTGTGCCGAAGACCTGGGGATGGTGCCAGAATGTGTGCCGTGGGTCATTAATCAGCTCCGCATCCTCAGCCTCGAAATCCAGTCGATGCCCAAGGGCCCCAACGTGGAGTTTGGCGTGCTGGCCCACAACCCTTACCGCTCAGTGGACACCATCTCCACCCACGACATGCCCACCTTGCGGCAGTGGTGGGACGAAGACTACGCCCGCACGCAGCGCTATTATGGCGAAGTGCTGTGGAAGCAGGGGCCTGCGCCGCACCCCCTGCCCGGCAGTGTGGCTGAGCAAGTGGTGGCCAATCATCTCAGCTCGCCATCAATGCTGTGCCTGCTGTCGCTGCAAGACTGGCTCGCCATCAGCGAGCGCATTCGCCTTGCCGACGCCGACGCCGAGCGAATCAATGTCCCAGCCAATCCGAGTCACTATTGGCGCTACCGCATGCACTTGAATATCAGCGAGATGAAGGCTGACTCTGAATTCAACGACCAACTAATCAACTTAATAACCAATAGCAGACGAAAATGAAAAAAATTGCATCGTTACTGACTTTTACGGTCATGGCGCTGATGTGGCTCGATGCCACAGCGCAGGAGGTGAAATCGCCCGACGGCAACGTGGTGGTGAACTTCTATCTCGACAACAGCAGGCCCACCTACACCCTCACTTACAAAGGGAAGACCGTGTGCGCACCCAGCCACTTGGGGCTCACCCTCGCTAAAGACAAGCACGCCAGCAATGGCACTCGTGAGCAGGATCTACTGGAAGGCTTCACCATAGCCGACACCCACTACACCACCTTCGACGAGACTTGGACACCAGTGTGGGGGCAGTACAAGCACGTGCGTAACCACTACAATGAAATGGCGGTGACGCTCAACCAAGCTGCCATGAGTCGAAAAATTGTGATTCGCTTCCGGGTGTATGACGAAGGAATAGGATTTCGCTATGAGTTTCCGCAGCAGAAGAAACTCAACTATTTTATCATTAAGCAAGAAAACAGCCAGTTCGCCATGACGGGCGACCACATGGCGTGGTGGCTCGCCGGCGACTACGACACGCAGGAGCACCCTGGCCAGACCACGCGACTGTCGGAAATCCGCGGCACCATGAACAAGTGCCTGCATCGCCCTAATGGTGTGAAGCCTGACAAGATGCACGATCCTGTGACGCGCAACTCTTCGTCATCGGTGTTCTCTGAAACAGGCGTGCAGACCGCGCTCCAAATGAAGACCGACGACGGGCTCTACATCAATATCCACGAGGCCGCATGCGTGAACTATGCCACTATGCATCTCAACCTCGACGACAAGAACATGGTGTTTGAGTCGTGGCTCACCCCCGACGCTGTGGGCAACATGTGCTACATGCAGACCCCTTGCAACACCCCTTGGCGCACAGTGATGGTGAGCGACGACGCCCGCACCATGCTGTCGTCGTACCTCATCTACAATCTTAACGAGCCGTGCAAGATTGAAGACACCTCATGGATCCACCCCACCAAGTACAATGGCGTGTGGTGGGAAATGATAGTGGGACGCAGCACATGGAGCTACACCAACCAACTGCCGTCGGTGCGCCTCGGCACCACCGACTTTACCCATTGCCAGCCCAACGGCACCCACCTTGCCAACAACAAGGACGTGATGCGCTACATCGACTTTGCCGCCGCCAACAACCTCGACGAGGTGCTGGTGGAAGGCTGGAACATAGGCTGGGAGGACTGGTCCAACCGCTGGAAATACGATGTGTTTGACTTCCAGACCCCTTACCCCGATTTCGACATCAAGGCGCTCAATGAATACGCCCACAGCAAGGGCGTGAAGCTGATGATGCACCACGAGACAAGCTCTTCTGTCACCAATTATGAGCGCTACCTGGAAGATGCCTACTCGCTGATGAACAAATATGGCTACGACGCGGTGAAAAGTGGCTATGTGGGCGACATCATACCCCGTGGCGAGCACCACTATGGCCAATACATGAACAATCATTATCTGCACTGCATCACAGAGGCTGTGAAGCACCGTGTGATGGTGAACGCCCATGAGGCCACGCGCCCCACTGGCTTAGCGCGCACATATCCCAACATGGTGGGCAATGAGAGCGCGCGCGGCACGGAGTACGAGGCTTTTGCCGGCAACAAGCCCGACCACACCGTGGTGCTGCCGTTCACCCGTCTGCAAGGTGGCCCTATGGACTACACCCCTGGCATTTTTGAGACCGACCTTGGCACATGGAGCAAAAACAAGCGTAAAATCCACACCACGCTTGTGGGCCAGCTTGCCGACTATCTGGTGATGTGGGGACCGCTACAGATGGCAGCCGACTTGCCAGAAAACTATGCGAAGTTTGACGATGCCATGCAGTTTATCCGCGACATGGCCATCGACTGGGACGACTCTCAATATATCGATGCCGAGCCAGGCGCCTACATCACTGTGGCACGAAAGGCAAAAGGCACCCAGAACTGGTTTGTGGGTGGCAAATGCAACGAGAATGGCCACAAGGTGACAGTGAGATTCGACTTCCTGGAAAAAGGACGCAAATATGAGTGCACCATTTATGCCGATGCCAAGGACGCAAGTTTCGACAAGAATCCAAAGGCCTATACCATCACAAAGAAAACGGTGAAGCAAGGCGACAAAGTGAATATGGTGGAGGCTCCCGGTGGAGGCTTCGTGATGTCGGTGATTGCGAAGTAGCCTGCGAAAAATGGTATCGTAAACACAAAGTTGAGGCGGGTCCAGAGCAGCATCTGGGCTCGCCTTTATTCTTTCCAGTAAAAAAGAGGAGGGGGTGGAAAAATAATAAAACCCTATAAGGCTGGGAACACCTTATAGGGCTTCATCAACTTTTATACATCTGTGTCAACTTAAAAAATTTGACTTGAATAGATGTGTGGATGAATCCAATTCTCTATTTCGGTGCAAATATCGCACAAATTCTGCTAAATAGGAAATAAATTGTGTATTATTTTATATATGTTTTCATGCGTGTAGGCGCAAGTGCTTGCGCCTCAATGCTAATACGGCAAAGCTGTAGAAAATATTGCCACACCGAAGTGCGGCATAAAAGCAAGCTCGCGCAGTGATATACAAGCCTCGTTTTTCTTGATTATGATTTTTTTAATTTTTTTTCGAAATAGCTTGCGTAGCTCAGAGTTTGTTGTTATATTTGCATATGGATTGCTAACTAACTATTATATAACCACAAATTAGTGACCTTAATCTTAATGTGATACACAAGGGTTATAGGGCTGGATGAGCAATCCAGCCCTATAATTTTTTAGCAATTCCAATCATCACCATTCATTTCGGGTAATCAAAGAGAGCCATTCGCTGCCAAGCGAAACGGGGTCGCGCTATGCCCATGCATTTGTGCAAAGCAAGGAACGCCATAGAATAAAATGTAGGGGACTCACATACACAAAAAAAATGCTAACAAAGTGACATGCACAATGTTAGCATTTTAGTGGGTACTCGGAGCGGGACTTGAACCCGCACAGCCTAAAGGCCAAGGGATTTTAAGTCCCTCGTGTCTACCGATTCCACCATCCGAGCAGCTATTGCGGTAGGCAATGCAGTGCAAAGTTAATGCTTTTTTTTTATAATGACAAATTCTTTCTCACCACGAATTACTAATTCCTGCCACGAATATCATTATTTAACCACGGATTTCACGAATTTCTCGAACATATTCTCCTGACATTTTTCGTGGGATTCGCGCAATTCGTGGTTTGAGTAATGCAATTTGTGATTTAATAGGAGGTGATAATGTAGCCTCCGTTCACCGACTGGCGGCACTTATAGGTGGTAAGCCCCACCTTTTGCGTGATAGCAGTGCCCGAAATCGGCCCGCCTGCGCCGTTAATCACGTTGTAGTGCGATCCACACTTGGGGCACACCGCCTCCAGCTTTGCATCCACCGTGAGTGTGCAGTCGGCGCGTCGCTCCACAGGGCAAGCCGCGTCGTAGGCGAGGGGCTCGTCCACGCCCCTGATTAGCAGCACGCCGCCAAAGCCTGTGTAGGTGTTGGCGTTGTAGGGGAAATTGGCGGGCAGCCGCTTGTCACGGTTAAAGATGCGGTATTCGCCCACGCCGTTCACGCCATAGGTGTTCCACACCCCATAGGTGCCCAAGTCGAGGCGCACGGTGTAGGTGGGAATCACATTGTTGTCGATGCGGTTGCAGCCAGCCGCCACGCCCAGAAGCAGCAGAGCCATCAGCGCTGGCACATATAGTAATTGTCGTGGTCGTTTCATCAAAATCATCGTCCTAAAAGGTGGTTGAAAGCCTCGTGATAGGTGTGGAAGTCGAAAGCGTCGAGCGTCTTTTGGTAGAGCGCGGCAATGCGGTCGTTGCACAGGTTTCCAATCGACCCCTCATGGGTGTGGTGCACCTTCTTCACTGGGGTGAACTTGCCGGCCTCAATGTCGAGGCCCACCTTCTTGTAGGCATCGCGGAAAGGCATTCCGGCAGCGGCAAGGCGGTTCACCTCCTCCACGCTGAACATAAGGTCGTAGCGCGGATCGTCGAGGATATGCTCATTCACCTTCACTTGCCCCACCATGGCGTTCACCATGCTGATGATGGCCTTTATCTCGTCGAAGGCCGGAAGGAAATCCTCCTTGGTGAGCTGCAAGTCGCGGAAGTAGCCCACAGGCAGATTGCTGGTGACCATCGTAATCTGGAACGGCAGAGCCTGCAGGCGGTTGCAGCGTGCGCGCGTAAGCTCGAACACATCGGGATTTTTCTTGTGGGGCATAATCGACGAGCCAGTGGTGTACTCATCAGGGAGCTTGATAAAGGCGAAGTTCTGCGAGTTGAACATACATGCGTCGAACGCCAGCTTTGAGATGGTGGCGGCAATGTTGGCGATGGCGGCCGCCACTATGCGCTCGGTCTTGCCACGCCCCATCTGGGCATACACCACATTGTAGTCCACCGACGCAAAGCCGAGCAGCCGGGTGGTGAGCTCGCGGTCGAGCGGAAACGACGAGCCATATCCGGCGGCGGAGCCAAGCGGATTACGGTTGTTCACATCGTAGGCGGCGCGCAGCACCACAAGGTCGTCGGCAAGCGACTCGGCATAGGCGCCAAACCACAGGCCAAACGACGAGGGCATAGCCACCTGCAAATGAGTGTAGCCCGGCATCAGCACGTCCTTGTAGCGCTCACTCTGGTTCTGGAGCGTGTGGAAAAGCACGGTCAGATGGCGCACCACATCCTCTATCTCGCTGCGGATGAAGAGGCGCAGGTCCACCAGCACCTGGTCGTTGCGCGAGCGCCCGGAGTGAATCTTCTTCCCCACGTCGCCAAGGCGCCGTGTGAGCATCAGCTCCACTTGCGAGTGCACATCCTCCACACCATCCTCTATCACAAATTTCCCGGCCTCTATCTCTGCGTAAATCTCACGCAGCGAGGCGGTGAGCGTAGATAGCTCGTCAGCGGTGAGTAGGCCTATGGTTTGCAGCATAGTGATGTGGGCCAGAGAGCCAAGCACATCGTAGCGGGCCAGATACATGTCCATTTCGCGGTCGCGTCCCACGGTGTAGGCTTCCACATCGTGGTCCACCTGCACATTCTTTTCCCAAAGTTTTGATGCCATATCTTATCTTCTATAAAAAACCTATATAATAATGATGCGCCCCGCACGAGCGCACAGGCGCATTGAGCGACACAAAATTACTAACAATCGTAATGCCTGCAAACACAACGCCGCCATTTTTCACAGATTTTTGCTACTTTTGTGGAGCATAAGAGCCAATTATTTGCTCCCAAAGTGCACCGACAACGACGAAACAAGAACAACAATGCATAGGTGCTGGATAATAAACGAATAAAAATGATGAACAATAATATTATGGAGCCTTTGTTTTCTGTGATAACGGTCACTTGGAATGCCGCAGGCGTGATTGCGCCCACACTGAAGAGCGTGAAGGAGCAGACCTTCACCAATTTTGAGTATTTGGTGGTGGACGGCGCCTCCGCCGACAGCACACTGTCCATGGTGGAAGCAGCAGCCATACCCGGCACACGAGTGGTAAGCGAAGCAGATGGCGGACTGTACGACGCCATGAACAAGGCCATTCGCCTCGCCAAGGGCAAATACCTGATATGGATGAACGCCGGCGACGCCTTTGCCGCCCCCGACTCACTCGCTCGCATGGCAGCCGTGGCCGCCGACAGCCCAGGCGTGATCTACGGCCAGACACAGGTGGTGGACGCGTCGCGAAAGGTGGTGGGCATGCGTCATCTCACTGCCCCTGCCACGCTCACCGCCAGCAGTTTCAAACAAGGTATGCTGGTGTGCCACCAGGCCTTTGCCGCACGTCGCGACATTGCCCCACCCTACAACCTCGCCTACCGCTTCAGCGCTGACTTCGACTGGTGTATACGCGTGCTCCAGAAGTCGGAGCGCAATGCCTATGTGGCTGGTGCGCCCATCGTGAGTTTCCTCACCGACGGCCTCACCGACAAGCACCACAAGGCCTCACTCAAGGAGCGATACCGCATCATGTGCCACTACTACGGCACCGCCTCCACCACCATGCGCCACATAGGCTTCGCCATGCGCGCCCTCATGCGCAAGCTGAAAAAGGCGTAAGCGCCATGGGGCGGATATTTTTGGTGGTTAGCGGAAATAGATGTAATTTTGCACATTAAACAAAAAAGGGAGGCGGCCACGTCTCCTGCATTTCATATATTTAATTATCACATTTTTTACACTTACGCAGAGAAGAAATACGATATGGACTTAAAGTTGAGCTACGATAATCAAGGAGAGTTTTCTAAAAAGCTGTTTATCGAAACCTACGGGTGCCAGATGAATGTGGCCGACAGTGAAGTGGTGGCATCTGTCATGAAAATGGCGGGATACGACACCACCGAATCACTTGACGCCGCCGACGCCATCATCATCAACACCTGCTCAATCCGCGACAACGCAGAGCAGAAAATATTCTCCCGCCTCAACCAGCTCAACGCCTTGCGCCGAGGCCGCAAGCGCAGGCTCATCGTGGGCATTATCGGCTGTATGGCTGAGCGTCTGAAGGAGGTGCTCATCAACGACTACAACGTGGACATCGTGGCTGGCCCCGACTCCTATTTAGAGCTGCCCAGCCTCACCGCCAGCGCCGAAGCCGGACAGAAGGCCATCGAAACCACACTCTCCACTACCGAAACATATCGCGACATCATACCGCAGCGCATCAGCGGCAACAAGGTGAGCGGCTACATCAGCATTATGCGCGGGTGCAACAACTTCTGCACCTACTGCATCGTGCCCTACACCCGTGGCCGTGAGCGCAGCCGTGAGCCTGAGAGTATCCTCAACGAGCTGCGCGACCTCCAGAACAAGGGTTTCAAGGAGGTGATTCTGCTCGGGCAGAACGTGAACAGCTACCTCTACAAGCCAGCCGATGGCAGCGCACCTGTGGACATGGCCGCCCTGCTCTCGCTTGTGGCAGAGGCCGCCCCTGAAATGCGTGTGCGCTTCACCACCAGCAATCCCGAGGACCTCACCGACGAGATCATCGCCACCATGGCGTCGCACCCCAATATCTGCAACCACATTCACCTGCCTGTGCAGAGTGGCAGCAACAAGATTTTGAAGCTGATGAACCGCAAATACACGCGCGAGTGGTATCTCGACCGCATAGCCAAAATCCGCGAGGCGATGCCCGACTGCGGCATTTCAAGCGACATGTTCACCGGGTTCCACGACGAGACCGAAGACGATTTCCAGCAGACACTCTCGCTGATGCGCGAAGTGGGCTTCGACTCCTCGTTTATGTTTAAATACAGCGAGCGGCCTGGCACTTTCGCCGCCAAGCACCTGCCCGACAATGTGAGCGAGGAAGTGAAAATCGACCGTCTCAACCGAATGATTGCGCTGCAAAACGAGCTTTCGCTGTGCAGCAACCGCAAAGATGTGGGCAAAACCTTTGAAGTGCTTGTGGAGGGCTATAGCAAACGCTCACACGCCGACATGTTCGGACGCACGCAGCAAAACAAGGTGATCGTGTTTCCTGCCGCCGACACCAAGGTGGGCGACCGCGTGATGTGCGTGGTGGAGAAAGCCACCAGCGCCACCCTGATTGGGCACTGCGTGTAAAAGCCACACAGAGCCACGCCACTTCTGCATGATAAAGAATTCATGCTAAGTCTGTGACCATCCTTTCCCCCCTTGACGTTAGCCAAAGCACTGCGGCACACAAGTGTGCATAACCTGAAGATATTTGATATTTTAGAAAAAAGGGAAATGACTGAAAAGAAAGAACTACTTTGGAATAAGAACTACTGCAAGGTGATGATAGCCAACCTGTCGCTGTTTTTCGCCTTCTATCTGCTCACACCTCTGCTCCCTCTCTATCTAAGCGAGCATTTCCATGCCACAAAAGACGTGATAGGACTGGTGCTGAGCGGCTACTCTGTCACAGCCATGGTGTTTCGCCCGTTCAGCGGCTTTATGGTCGACAACTTCCAGCGCAAGGCTGTGCTGATGACCACTTTCTTCCTATTTTTTATCTTCTTCGCCGGCTACATTCTGGCAGGCTCTCTGCTGCTCTTCGCTATGGTGCGCACGCTGCACGGAGGCCCATTCGGCGCGCTCACAGTGGCCAACAGCACGGTGGCAATTGACGTGCTGCCTTCGTCGAGGCGTAACGAGGGCATCGGCTACTACGGCTTGAGCAACAACCTTGGAATGGCGGTGGCGCCATCTGTGGGCATCTTCATCTACCAGCTCACCGGCAGCTTCGACGTGATATTCATTCTTGCGCTCGCCATTGCCGGACTGGGGCTTGCCGTGGACTCCACTCTCCAGCTCAAGCCCCGCCCCATCAACAAGAGCGGACGCAAAATGTCGCTCGACAGGTTCTTCCTTGTGAAAGGGTGGGCCTTAGCGGTGAATATGGTGTGCTTCGGCTTCTGCTTCGGTGTGCTGAGCAACTACCTCGCCATCTACGGCAAAGAGGTGATGCACATCACCGCCGGCACAGGCGTGTGGTTTATGGTGCTGGCTTTGGGACTGATATGCTCACGCCTGCAAGGGGCTAAAGCCTTGCGCGAGGGCAAGCTCACCCAAAATGCCGCTGAAGGTATGCTACTCTCGCTCGTGGGCTACACGCTGTTTGTGACACTACCAAACGGCATTGGCTACTACGGATCAGCCATTCTCATCGGTCTGGGAAACGGTCACCTCTGGCCCGCCTACCAAAACATGACCATCAACCTCGGCACCCACGACCAGCGTGGAACAGCCAACTCCACCATCCTCATCTCTTGGGATATCGGCATGGGCATAGGCTGCCTTGCCGGGGGGGTGATTGCCGACATGATGGGCTACACTGCCGCCTTCTGGATTACAGTGGCAGTGAATGTGGTGGGTGTGGCAGGCTATTTCGGCTACGCCATGCACCACTTTATGCGCAATAGGCTCCGCTAATCCGAAGCCCACTCACCTCCCTCTCCATGTGTGCCCCTAACATCTGCGAGCGCGCCACGGGAAAAGATACTGGCACGTCTGCATGGCTGAGCGTGTGGCAAGAAACGCTATGTAGGCAGTCCACAGGGCATGGTTACCCATCGCAGTGGGCAAAGCGGCATAGGTGATAAAAAACACCGCAAGAGCCACCCCCACCGCTGTCATCATCTCGCGGGTGCGCGTAAGTCCAACGAACACTCCGTCCCACACATACGCCGCCATTCCCGCCACAGGCACTGCCACGCACCACCACCGATAGCACAGCGCGGCATCCACCACCACGCGGTCGGAGGTGAGCAACGAGAATATCCTGCCGGGCCACACTGCATAAAGTATGGAGCAAATGGCAGTGAACACGAATGCCCATCCAAACAAATGCCACACACAGCTGCGCTCGGCCGCCACATCACCACGTCCGCAGTATTTCCCCGCCACAGCCTCGCCAGCGAAAGCGATGCCGTCCATAAAATAGGAGAACAGTATCGACATTTGCAGCAGAAGGGTGTTCACAGCAAGAGTCAAATCGCCACTGCGCGCTCCCGCTGCGGTGAAAAACAAGGTTTGAAGCATGATGAGCGTGCTGCGAATAATGATGTGGGAGTTTACCCTGAAGAAACGTCTCGCACCACGAAACTGGAAAGCGCGCCGAAAGTCCACGTCGGCCACGTGCGACGCATATTTGTGCCTCAGCAGCCCCATGGCAAGCGCCAATCCTGCCCACTCCGCCACCACAGTGCCCACTATAATCCCTTTGAAGCCCATACCTAAAGCATACACGGCAAGCACCGACACGAATATGTTGAGCACATTCTCGGCTATGGAAATCACCATCGGGCTGCGAGAGTCCTGCATGCCGAGCAGCCAGCCCTTAATGCCCATCATCATCAGTGTGGGAGGCGCGCCCCACACTCCTATATAGAAATAAGTCAGCGCCAAATCTCTAACTTCGTCGCTGGGACCGATAATGAGTAGCGTGACCCATTGCAGTGGCCACTGAAGCAGTATAATCATGATGGAGATGAGCAGGCCAAGGGCAGTGGCGTGCTGAAGCACAGCCACTGTGCCAGCCTTGTCGGCTCTGCCAAACGCCTGTGCAGTAAGCCCCGACGCTCCCATGCGCAAGAATCCGAAGTTCCAGTAAATGAGGTTGAACATCATGGCACCAACAGCCACGGCACTGATATAGGTGGCTCCGCTGCCCGAACTGAGATGCCCTGCTATGGCGGTGTCGAGTAGTCCGAGCAAAGGCACCGTCACATTCGTGACAATGGCAGGCAAGGCTATGCGGAAGATTTCACGATTCATATTCTTCATTTTCATTCTTTCTCCAAAATCCATCCAAATTTGGGCAAATCCAAAATTAGCGGTGATGCAAAATTAGTGCTTTTTTTCGCTACACTGTCCATAATTCTTTCGCTCCATATGAAAACACCAACGGATATGCCCGCTGGATATTTATCCATTTTTGTCCATTTTATGAATATCTACTTATGAAAGCAGTAACAGTATAATAATTCGCTAAACCACAAGCTATTTTACAAGATTCACACCTTAATATGCCTACGATATGGCACAATTTTGCCACCAATCACTTCATACCGAAACAGTGCACAACAATTCTTAACAAATGCGAAAATCTATAAAGCCTACTAAAAAAATCAATTAATATCCAAAAATGGATTTTTTTGGATAGAACAAGCATTGTAATTTTGCGAGCAAATAAAAGTTTGTTTTAGGTTATTTTTTTACTCAATTACCATCAATTTGTTGAGAGAAAGTTGAAGCTGAATTATTTAAGTCCAAAAGCGGGCATAAAATGAGGAGGTTTTTCACACTGGCACTACACAACGGCCACCACCCAACCACAGTAAGTGGCGAGCGTGCTGACATGCCAGCCTCTTTAAGAATTAAGAAATAGGTGAATAAGACTTTGACGGAAAAACAAACACAATTTTACACAACTATTATTTTTTAAAGCTATTTTTAATTAAGAGATTTTTTAGCAATTAGTTTTATGAAAAAAATTTTCAACCTTATGCTTGTGCTTACAGCCGTGGCCTACTTTTCTGCCACGCTGAAAGCCGACCCTGTGGTAAAACCAAAGGACTTTTATTCAGGGAAATCTTACACATGGACCAACGCCAACGGCGGAACAGTGACCTCCAACCTCACCGACGAGGCTACAGACCCTCGCCAAATCATGGCTCTGCTCAAGTACATCTACACCAACAAGGAGATTCCGGGCATACTTCAGTGTGGCTACACATCTAAGGGAGTGCGTGAAGGCACTATCGACTACGATGTGAAAGCTAACAGCGCCATGAACAAAGCCTACGGCATCACCGCCGGCAACTACACCCCCAACGAGGAGGGCTACACCACTCTCATAGTAAAGGTGAAAGACTCCTGGACACCATCCGCAAAGGAAAGCCTCAGCCAGCAGCAGACACTCCAATACGTGTCCGACGCCATCGAGTCGGTTCAGCTTCTGACCGAAGGCTTATACATGCCCGCTACCGACGCTGCCGGCAACAAGAACGTGAACCCCGGTGTGGTTTACCGCATGTCGGGCAGCGCCAACCGCTTCTTCTTCATTTCTAAGGGGCGTGGCCGCACATGGGGTAACAACTATGGTAAAAATGGAGCGATGATTAGCGAATACGCTCCGTTCAACGGTATGTTTGAGGAATACAGCCCTGTGGCAGTGAGCGGCGGTAAGCAGATTGAGAATTTCTACGAAGACCTGGTGAACGGCAAAATATTCAAGACTGAGCACGACTGCAGCACCGTGACTGGTCAGGAACACTACTTCTGCATGATGGGCACCACTGGCACTAAGAAGTTCGATGTTACCGACCTGCTGGTCACTATCCCCGACTACCGCCTATGGGACTGGAGCAACCGCGACTATCAAGGAAATTCATATTTCAAATACACAAACTACAACAAGAGCCATGCGCCATCACTCGGACTTTACGGCATCCAGCTCAAAGCCACTGCCACCCCCACCGATGGCGACTACTATAAAGTGACATTGGCATGGACTTCGTCGCTCAACGAGGTTACCGGCAATGAAGTGAACCAGCGCTTCCTTCTGTGGGTGCGCGATGAGGACGGCTCTCTCAAGCCTCTCACCGGCGAGGACGGAAAGCAAGTGACCGTCGCCCCGGGCGAAAACTTTGAGTATTCCTACAATGAGGCTCAAACCTACCAAGGCAGAGAAATCACCTATGTGGTGTCGGGGCAGCCTACCGACGCGCAGTTTGTCAATTTCAAAGAGGTTTACTCCAACAACGACAAGGTCACTATTCCTGGTCTTGACCCAGACGAGGGACTTCGCATCGAAATTGGCACCGAATCAACCAGCGACTATGACCTGGCTACCGAGACCAACCACTACAAGAACCTCATTTCCATCGACCACAGCGTGGACAAGACGCATGTGAAGTACACCAACCTTCAGGCAGGCTCTAAGCTCACATTCTACCGCTACGATGTGAACCACAGCAGCGAGGCAACAAAAATTGCTGAGCTTGAAATCACAGGAGTGGACCACAGAAGCGAGCAACAAGGCTGGGGATGGAATAGCAGAACATACTATTACAACGACTACAAATACAATTTGAGCTACTACGAGCAGGTTGATGAGCAAAGCCCTAAGAGCAACATCACCGGCGGCACCTACTCGATGACCACCAACAGCAGCTACTCTCAAGGCGTGACCGATGAAGTGGACTTCGACAAATTCGGAGTGGGATCGTTCTACGATGAGTTCAGCGCTTCCACCGCAGCCAACGAGCACCCTGCAAGCTACGAATACATGGCTTCGTTCTCCGGCCTGGGCAACACCACTCAGACAGAGCTGCACAGTTCATACAGCAAAATCAAAGTGCACAAAACGGAAGCCACGCTCACCGACAAGGCCATCACCATGCAAGATGTGGAGAACGACAACGTGTGCTCGGAGCGCATCCACATCAACACGCACGACGCCAGCCCTGCCATCCAGTTCTCACTCGACCAAGACTTGAGAATTGCTGAATACAGCCTCAACAAGGTGAAGAATCAGAACAACAGCGAGATGGAGGAAATCGGACTGGCACAGCGCCTGCCAAGCTGGGACTACGCGGTGTATGAGAATGGCAAACACAAGCAAAACGTTAGCCAGACTGAAGAGCCAGTAATCTCCGATGCATCAGCAAAAGTGGGCAGAAATGAATATGTGCCTGTAATCAAGACCTACCGCAACTCCGACGATGGCACCTACAACACCTACGGCGCGCCTATCGTGGCATCGCACCGACTCATGGCCAACCTCTCGCTCGAGGACCAGCTGATGAGCACCTACGTGTTCAGCTCTAAAGGCAAGAAAGGACGCTATTACCAGGCAGTGATCAACATCGCTGCCGAGGGCACCGACAATTATGAGATTGTGAAATACCGCGTGTGGCGCCTGGTGGGCGACCGCGCAATGGAAGTGGAGCCCGACTATATGGCACGCCTCAATCAGGACGGACACCCCATCGTCATCGACTCCGACGATGAAGGAGAGCCCACTATCGACGAAACGCACAACGACTTGAAGGAATTCACCGTGAAAGGACAAGGTGGCGCAGCATTCCTGCCTATGCAGGTGAACAGCAACACCATCCGCGTGATCGACACCTTTGGTGCAAGCGATGTGACCGAAGACGGCGACCTCACCGTTTCCTACATTGTGCGCCTGTATGCTAAGCCAGCCACCGACAGCGACGACGAAAGCCGCATCGGCTCACGCGCCGGAGGAACCGTGCTGGCAAAAGAATACTACATCGGAGAATCCACTATCAACGTCACATTTGAAGAGAGCACCCCAACCGGCATCTTCGACGTGGTGGCATCAGCCAAGACACCAGCAAGCGTGGAATACGTGAATTTGCTCGGACAGAAGTCGAGCAAACCGTTCAGCGGCCTGAACGTGGTTATCACCACTTACACCGACGGAACACAAAGCACTGCAAAGCGCACATTCTAAAATGAGATCCTGAATAAACTAAATAGAAATAGCTTATGAAGTGGGGCAGCCCTGTCGCGACGACACGGCTGCCTCTTTTTTCACCCCTCCATCAGCACTCCACCCCAAAAAGGCTCACCCTACAAATATGAGGTATTACGCTCCAGTAGAATAGTGGCGGGCAGTAGAGACGCGATATTTCGCGTCAGCCCATCAATCTGTAAAACAAGTGGGCTATGAAAAATCCTCGCAATCCGTGAGAGACCCTCCTCCATATTTGTCGGGGGGGGGTGAGCCAAGGTTAACGCACGATTGTGGACTATTGGGCAAATAACAAGGAAGTATGGACTAATCGCCAAATTGCCCATATCCCGAAAATTAAGTAATTTTGCATCGTAATTTCAAGCTGATGAAAATAGGAAAAAACGACTTGGGCTACCGCCCTGTGATGCTGGCTCCGATGGAGGACGTGACCGACCTTTCGTTCAGGCAGATATGCCGCGAGCAAGGAGCGGATATGGTGTATACGGAATTTGTGTCGGCCGACGCGCTTATCCGCAACATCCAAGCCACGCTGCGCAAACTCAACATCTCCGAGAGCGAGCGCCCCGCCGCCATACAAATCTACGGCCGCGAAGTGGCGCCCATGGTGGAGGCCGCAAAGATGTGCGCGCAAGTGCACCCCGACGTCATCGACCTCAACTTTGGCTGCCCGGTAAAGAAAGTGGCTGGCAAGGGAGCGGGGTCGGGCCTGCTGCGCAATGTGCCGCTGATGTGCGAAATCACCCGCGCGGTGGTCAATGCCGTGAGCATTCCCGTCACAGCAAAGACCCGGCTCGGCTGGGACTGCAATTCCAAGCACATCGTGGAAGTGGCTGAGCAGCTACAAGACTGCGGCATACAGGCGCTCACCATTCACGGCCGCACACGCAGCCAGATGTACACCGGAGAAGCCGACTGGACCCTCATCGGTGAGGTGAAAAACAACCCTCGCATGCATATTCCCATCATCGGCAACGGCGACATCACCACACCGCAAAAGCTCCGGGACTATTATGACCGCTACGGCGTGGACGGCATCATGGTGGGGCGCGCTTCAATAGGCGCACCATGGATTTTCAGGGAAATGAAGCAATATATGCTCACTGGCGAAGTGCCACACATCTCCAACCATGAGAAAATGGCGCTACTGCGCCGCCAAATCGACGAGAGCATCAACCGCATCGACGAGTTCCGCGGCATTCTCCACATTCGCCGGCACCTGGCAGCCACTCCCCTATTCAAAGGCATTCCCAACTTCCGCGAAACCCGAATCGCCATGCTCCAGGCACGCACCTTCCCAGAGCTCAACCAAATTTTAAACCATATAGAAGCCACATATTTAGGCGAATAGCCACAAGTGGCAGCTACACTGCTTAATTTTATATTCCAATATTCACAAAAGAAAGTATGAGAAAATATGTATTCCTTATGTGCATGATGGCAATGGCGACCATTATGGCGGGAGCGCAAGGGGTGCAAGACAGCCTCGAACTGAACGTGGGCGACTTCACCACACTAAACGTGAACAACAATATCAACGTGGTGTACCGAGCCTGCAAAGAAAAGGCCGGCACTGCCGTGCTGCAAGCGCCGAGGAGCATGGCAAGCAGGTTTATCTTCAAAAACGACAATAAAGGCAAACTCACCATACAGCTCACCGACTATAATTTCAACACTGGCGTGCCCACTGTCACGGTGTATTCATCTTCGCTGCAAGAGGTGGTGAACCAAAGCGACAGCACAGTCACCATCGACAGCATTCCGCAAATGCCCGTGTTCAAGGCCAAGACCTGCAACAACGGCTCCATCATCATTCACGGGCTAAACACACTCACCACGGTGCTGAAAGAGGCCACAGGCAAAGGCCACATCTACGCCGACGGCGTGACCGACAAGCTGGAATGCAAGCTGGTGGGCACTGGGCTTATCTGCGCGCTCCGCTTGAAAGCGCGCGACATATCCTGCACAACGGGCGGGTCGGGCCACATCTATTGCCAAAGCACCGGCGGCTACCTGAAGCTCAAGGGATTCGGCAGCGGCAAGGTGCACTACACTGGCACGCCTTCCGAGGTGAAAGTGAAAAAATTAGGCACACTCAAAGCCATACCCTACAAAGCCGACTCCACCACGGAAAACCCTTGCGACACCTGTGCCACGCGGTAAACCCCGCAGAAAAAAGTCGGCTGGGTGTTGCGATTGTTGGCGATATGGTGTAAATTTGCATAAGGCCAATTTACACCTATTTTAAAACTCGAGATTATGGCAAAAACTAACGGAACTGGGCTCAAAACAGAGATAAAGCAAAAGCAGACGGCCATTCCCATCACCAACGTGATATTGGCCCCTTACCTGGAGAAATCGAGCAGGGAGGTGGAAGACGATGTGCTGAACGCTCTGAAAGAAAACCCGCTTCTGGAAAAGAAAACCGACGAGGTGGACCCACCCATCACCCCCCAAAAAACTTCCGACACTGAATACGACAATCCCGACCCCGACAGTGCGCCCTACGACAAGCCTCTGCCTGGCGAGCGTCTGTACCGCGCCAGCAACAGAAGTGCCGACGACGTTTACAACGCACCCGTGGCGGTGGCGGAAGAGTCGCTCGAAGAGCACTTGATGACGCAAGTGAACGAGCTCAACCTATCTTCCACCGACCATCTGATAGCGAAATACATAGTGGGCAACCTCGACTCTAACGGCTGGCTCGCACGCTCCACCAGTGGCATTGCCGACGACATCACCTTTGGCGAGGAAGAAGAAGGTGTAGAGGTGGAACGCGAGGATGTGGAAAGAGTGCTGAAAATGGTACAGGAGCTCGACCCTCCAGGCATAGCCGCACGCACGCTGCGCGAGTGCCTGCTGATACAGGTGAGACAGAAAGAACAAACTCCCGAAACCAAGCTATTGGAAACGCTCATCGACAAGTATCTCGACGAGCTTGGCCTAAGCCACTACGACAAGGTGTGCTCGCGCATGGGCATCACACTCGAAGAGCTGAAGGTGCTACTTGGAGCGCTGCGCAAGTTGCAGCCAAAGCCTGGCAACGGATTCTCATCAGGCATAAGCGACGTGCGCCGCAACCAGATTATCCCGGAATTTGAGGTGGACGTGGACGATGGAAAAATATCGGTGACGATGCCCAACCGCATCCCCGAGCTGGTAATCTCAGAAGAATTCTCCGACGGCATAAGCGCATCGGCAGCCAAGGACAAGACGGTGAAAAACTTCTACGACAGCGCCAACCAGATGATTGCCATTCTAAAACGCCGGCAGGAGAAACTGATGAAGGTGATGCGATCCATCATCAAGCACCAGCAAGCCTTCTTCCTCTCTGGCGACGACAGCCTGATTGTGCCTATGAAATACAAGGACATTGAGAATGACACAGGGCTTGACCAATCCACCATATCACGCATCTGCGGTGGCGACAAGGGCAAATATGCCATGACACCGTGGGGCACCTTCAAACTTAAAGACTTCTTTAGCGGCAGCGTGCCCACCACGGGCGACAGCAAGACAACGGTAGCCACCAAGGCTGTGAGAAAAGCGCTGAAGGAAATTATCGACAGCGAAGACAAGAACCGTCCGCTCGGCGACGATGCCATCGCAAAACTGCTCAAGGCTAAAGGCTACGAGGTGGCGCGGCGCACCGTGGCAAAATACCGCGACATGCTGGGCATTCCAGACTCTCGCCACCGGAAGGAGCTGTAAGCGATGGGCCTGTGTTATAACGACACCATAAAAAAACGGACAACAAAAAAACAAGCACATTACAAAATGTAAATATGAAAGCAAATGATGTGAAATACGGCAGAATTCTGGTAGGGCTGTCACGCTTTGCCTCTGCCATGCTCAGTCCACTGCTTATGCCCACCTATGGCGTGCTCATCGCGCTATGGTGCTCCTATCTGAGCGCCTACGACACGGGGCTGCGCGTGGCCATACTCCTGGTGGTGCTGGGCATCACCTGCGTGTTGCCCATGTTTGGCATCGCCACGCTGTTTCATTTCAAGATGATTACCGACAAGAGCCTCACCGAACGCAAAGAGCGCTTCCTCCCCTACATATTCGCGCTGGTGTGCCACGTGGCGGCAGCATATTACCTCTACACGCGTGTGCACGCCCCCATGTGGGTGGTGATGTTCTGCCTAGGCGGAGCGCTTGCCGTGCTCGTCTCGGCAGTGGTGAACCAATGGTGGAAAATCAGCGCCCACATGGCTGGCATAGCCGGCATAGTGGCACTCATCTACAATATGCATGTGCTCATCACCGAAGCGTTCAACCTGCTTTGGGTGATGATTGTGGCAGTGATGATTTGCGGTGTGCTCGGCTCGGCCCGAATCATCTTAGGAAGGCACACCCTCGGCCAAGTGATAGCCGGGGCCATCAACGGCTTCGTGTGCGTGAGCCTGCTGATGCAGCTATTCGGATAACGCACAGCCAACTAACGAAACATCAACAAATACATTTATACGCATCTCTCAATGAAAGCATTAGTCAGCATCATTATGGGCAGCACAAGTGATATGCCCGTGATGGAGAAAGCCTGCAAGTGGCTTAACGATATGGAAATTCCATTTGAAGTGAACGCGCTGTCGGCACACCGAACCCCCGACGCTGTAGAACAGTTTGCCCGTCAGGCTAAGGACCGAGGCATCAAGGTGATTATAGCAGGAGCGGGAATGGCGGCGGCGCTGCCAGGAGTGATCGCGGCGAGCACCACACTGCCTGTGATTGGCGTGCCCATCAAGGGTATGCTCGACGGCCTCGACGCCATGCTGAGCATCATTCAAATGCCCCCCGGCATTCCTGTGGCCACAGTGGGCGTGAACGGAGCTATGAACGCTGCCATTTTAGCGGCAGAGATGATGGCGCTCGGCGATGAGAAGATTGCCGAGAAAGTGGCGGCCTACAAGGCCACCCTTGGAGCCAAGATTGAAAAGGCCAACAAAGATTTGGCCGAAGTGAAGTATGATTACAAAGTGAACTGATGAGCGATATTTTCAATTACCATCGCCGCCCCACTGTGGCGGTGAATGTGGGAGGCGTGATGCTCGGCAGTGACTGTCCCGTAAGAGTGCAGTCGATGACCAACACCAACACCGACCACATCGAGGACAGCGTGGCGCAGTGCAGACGCATTGCCGACTGCGGTGGCGAGATCGTCCGTCTTACGGCACAGGGCGTGAAAGAGGCAGAGAACATAGGCAAAATCCGTTCCGCCCTGCGAGAGCAAGGATACCAAGTGCCACTGGTGGCCGACATCCACTTCAATCCCAAGGCTGCTTTTGCCGCTGCCGCCGTTACCGACAAGGTGCGCATCAACCCCGGCAATTTCGTGGATCCCGCGCGCACATTTAAAAGCCTCACCTACACCGATGAGGAATACAAAGCCGAGCTGAGGCGTATTCACGACGCGCTTGTGCCATTCATCGACATCTGCCGCACACACCACACCGCTGTGCGCTTGGGTGTGAACCACGGCAGCCTGAGCGACCGCATCATGAGCCGCTACGGCAACACCGCCGCCGGCATGGTGGAGAGTGTAATGGAGTTTCTGCGCGTGTTTGTGGAGCAGGATTTCCACGATGTGGTCATTTCCATGAAGGCCTCAAACGTGGTGGTGATGGTGGAGGCCGTGCGCCGTGTAGTGGCAGCAATGGACGCCGAGAATATGCACTTTCCGCTGCACTTGGGCGTGACGGAAGCCGGATTTGGCGAAGACGGACGCATCAAAAGCGCCGTGGGCATAGGCTGCCTAATGTCGGAGGGCTTGGGCGACACCATCCGCGTATCGCTCAGCGAAGACCCCGAACTGGAGATTCCCGTGGCGAAGAAGCTGGTGCAGTACATCACAAGCCGCACAGGGCACCCGCACATTGACGGCAAGTGCTACGACGGCTACGACTCCCTCCAGCCCCAGCGCAGAGAATCGGTTTGCGTGCTCCACAAGATAGGCGGACGAAAAGTGCCCGTGCTGGTAGCATCATGCCATCCCGATGAGGTGAAAGGAAAACTCAAGCCCGACTTTTATTTCACCGATGGAATGCTCACCGATGGCGTGAACGCCTACACCATTGAACCGCTCGAGAAATTCGTCCACAATCCAGACGCGCCTGTGCAGTTTGTGCTGGTAAAGGCCGACGCACCAGATGAGCTGCTACTGAAGCTAAAAGGCACGGCAAACGCGGTGGCTGTGGCCACTGCGGCAAATGTGAATGTCACCGGAAGCCTGCAAGCCTTGCTCCACAAGATGGTGATCATGGGCGTGAACTGCCCTGTGGTGGCAAAGGTCTCTTACGCCGACACCGACACCGAATGGCTTCAGGTGAAAGCTGGAGCCGACCTCGGCACGATCCTGCTCAACGGATTCGCCGACGGCGTGTGGCTGGAAGCGCCCCACTACGGCAGCCAGCAAAAGGTGGTGGAGTATGCCTTCGCCATTCTCCAGGCCGCCCGGCTACGGATGTCGAAAACGGAATTCATATCCTGTCCAAGCTGTGGCCGCACAATGTTCGACCTGCAAACCACCGTGCAGCAAGTGAAAGCCGCCACCAGCCACCTCACCCACCTGAAAATTGGTGTGATGGGCTGCGTGGTGAACGGACCCGGAGAAATGGCAGACGCCGACTATGGCTATGTGGGGGCTGCACGCCACAGCATCAGCCTGTATAAAGGCAAAGAATGCATCGAGCGCAACGTGCCCGAAACCGAAGCCATCCCCCGACTGGTGGCGCTGATCAAAGCTGGCGGCGACTGGGTGGACCCATAACACTCACTTTGAGTTTATCACAAATTTCATTATCTTTGCTGCAAAAACGAACTGGCTATGAGCACAAATCTTCAGTATTGGATTAATCAAGACGGACAACAGAGTGGCCCTTACACCCTGGAGCAACTGCAAACTATGACCCTCACCACTGCCGGCACCTACGTTTGGCACAAGGGCATGGATGGCTGGATGCGCATCGACAAGGTGCCTGAATTAGCGCTCTTGACTACGGCTACGCCCTCACAAGGCGCCCCTGCCGAGCAGCCACAGGAAGCACCCTCCACTGAAGCCGAAGAAGCGACCACTGCCGAATCCGAAGCTCAAGCCACGAAACTGGCGGCTGCTGAAGAAACGCCACAAGCGTCCACGCCACCAGCCTACACTGGGCCAGATCCATCGCTGGCGCCGCCCTACATGCCGTCACAGCAAATGCAGCCAGCGCAAGAAGAGTGCCCTCCCACCAATTTGGTGGCCTCCATCGTGTGCGCCCTGATGTGCTGCACCCCACTTGCGGTTGTGGCCATCGTGCTGGCAGTGCTCACCAAAAACAAGTATCAGGCGGGCGACTACGCCAAAGCAAAAAAATACAGCGAATGGGGCGCATGGCTGTGCATTCTGTCGGTCGTGTTTGCCGTATTGATGGCGCCATTCTCTATGCTGATACTGTAACACACGCCCACAATTAGCGAATGAAAAACTATAGAAAAATCCTATACGCAATCATCGCCGTGGCATTAGTGGCCATGGCGATGGTTTACTTTTTATTCGACCCCGCCAGCACTCGCCTCTTTCCAAAATGCGCATTTCTTTCGCTCACCGGACTTAAATGCCCAGGTTGCGGATCACAGCGAGCCGTGCACGCCCTGCTCCATGCCGATGTGGGCGCGGCATTTCGCTACAATGCCCTGCTCGTGGCCAGCCTGCCCATATTAGCAATGCTGATCACCAGCCGCCTTTGGCGAAAGCGGCTGCCACGCCTCTACGCCATGCTCAACTCCACCACCTTCATCGCCGCCACAGCCACCACCATCGTGCTATGGTGGATTATCCGCAACATCCTCAACTGGTAACCCCACCACCACACAGCCGTGCCCGCTCTCGCCTGCGCTTTCCCGTCACGTCCAACACAGCGCACCTGCTGAAAAATGCCCCGACTCCTTATTATTTTTTAGGGAATGAAGAAAATTTCGTAAATTAGCCTACATATAAATCGGAGTGAACTATTTACATTAATTAAAATGAACAAAGAAAGGCTACAACAGCAAGCTGCCGCAAAGTTCGCAAAAGATTGGGAAGGAAAAGGCTACGAAAAGGGGCAAAGCCAAGCCTTTTGGCTTTCATTGCTCTCTAACGTGTTGGGGGTGAGCGAGCCTGAAAAAATCATCACATTTGAAGACCAAGTACGCATCGACCACACCAGCTTTATCGACGGATTTATCCATACCACAAAGGTGATGATAGAGCAAAAGGGACTTGGTAAAGACCTGATGAAGCCAATTCGTCAAAGCGACGGCACCATGCTCACGCCTTTTCAGCAGGCGAAGCGCTATGCTTCTGAAATCAAATACAGCCAAAGACCAAGATGGATAGTGACCTGCAATTTCAGCACTTTCCATGTTTACGACATGGAATATCCCCAGGACGACCCTTACGTTATCGAACTCAAGAATTTGGGCAAAGAGTATTACAGGCTCTCTTTCCTGGTTGAAACCGAAGCCGACCACTTGCAAAAAGAGTTTGCCGTGTCTTTACAAGCCGGAGAGCTGGTAGGGAAACTCTACAATCTACTGCTTGCACAATACGATAAGCCAGACGACGAGTTTACTCTCCGCCAGCTCAACATACTGTGCGTTCGCCTGGTTTTTTGCCTCTATTGTGAAGATGCGGGAGTTTTTGGCGAGCACGACATGTTTCACAACTATCTTGCGCACTACGCAAGTGACCCATCCATGACCCGCGAGGCGCTCATCTCGCTGTTCCGAGAGCTCAACACCCCACCCGAAAAGCGAGACCCATATATGGACGAGAAACTGGCAGCATTCCCATACTGCGCCGGAAATCTATTTCAGGAGGAGGTGATAGTACCTCGGCTCACACCAGATATCATCGCCACCTTGCTCGAGCAAGCGTCGCTCGCATTCGACTGGAGCCAAATTTCACCTACCGTGTTCGGTGCTGTGTTCGAAAGCACACTCAACCCTCTTACCCGGCGCACAGGAGGCATGCACTACACCAGCGTGGAAAACATACACAAGGTAATTGACCCTCTATTCCTCAACGGCTTAAAGGAAGAACTGGCTTCTATACGCAGTATCAAAATAAAGAAAAAACGCCAGAAAGCGCTTTATGAGTTTCAAGACAAGCTGTCAAAACTCCGTTTCCTCGACCCCGCGTGTGGTAGTGGCAACTTCCTGACCGAAACCTATATATCGCTTCGGCGTCTGGAAAACGAAGTGATCACCGAGCTCAACAGACGGAACAAAATACTCAACCTTATCAACCCCATAAAAGTGAGCATCAATCAGTTTTATGGCATTGAGATCAACGACTTTGCTGCCACGGTTGCCGCTACAGCCCTATGGATCAGCGAAGCACAGATGATGCACGAAACCGAGCGCATCATACAGCGCGATATTGAGTTTCTGCCTCTAAAAAACTACAGCAACATTCACGAGGCCAACGCCCTCCACACCGACTGGGCACAAGTGTGCCCCAAAGAGCAGATCTCCTACATCATGGGCAACCCGCCATTCATCGGCGCACGCCTGCAAAGCAAAGATCAAAAAAACGATGTGATTCACACATTTGGCACAAGCTGGCACAATGTGGGCAACTTAGACTATGTGAGCTGCTGGTATAAAAAAGCCGCCGACATCATGCGCGGCACCAATATTCAGACCGCTTTTGTGAGCACAAGCTCCATTTCCGAGGGCGAGCAGGTGGCCATCCTCTGGGAGCCACTGATGGCTGGCGGTATCAATATCAACTTCGCACATCGCACTTTCCGATGGGACAACGAAGCCAGCAATACTGCACATGTTCACTGCGTGATTGTGGCTTTCTCTTATACCAGCAAACCCAACAAACTTATATTCGATGGCGAAAAGGTGGTAAAAGCCAAAAACATCAACGCCTATCTCATAGACGCAGAAAATGTGTTCGCAAAAAGTCGCACGAGACCCATTATGCCCGATGTTCCCCAAATTGGAATTGGAAACAAGCCTATTGATGGAGGCAACTATCTTTTCAAGAATGATGAAATGGAGGCTTTCATAAAGTCAGAACCCGAATCGGCTAAATATTTCCACCCCTGGTATGGCGCGGAAGAGTTTATCCACCAGCGCCCACGCTACTGCCTGTGGCTCGGCGACTGCACCCCTGCAGAACTGAGAAACATGCCCCAAGCCCTCAAGCGCGTGGAAAATGTGAGAAAACTACGCTTGGCGAGCAACAGTGCCGGCACAAGGCAGCTTGCCGACAAGCCCACACACTTCCATGTGGAGAACTTTCCGACAAGCAATTATATTATCATACCCCGTGTCTCCTCAGAAAAGAGAAGATATATTCCTATGGGGTATTTAGACCACACTTCATTCTCAAGTGATTCAGTGCATATTATTCCAAACGCCTCATTATATCATTTTGGAGTGCTGGCATCGAGCGTACACATGGCATGGACGAGGGTGGTGTGTGGCAGGCTGGAAACCCGTTACAGATATAGTAAAAACATCGTTTACAACAATTTCCCTTGGCCAAAAGCGAGCTTGGAGCAGATGGCGAAAATAGAGGCAACGGCAAAAGCCATTCTTGATGCGCGGGCTCTATATCCCGATTCGTCGCTCGCCGACCTCTACGATGATGTGACCATGCCCGTCGAGCTTCGCAAAGCTCATGACGCCAACGACAGAGCCGTGCTTGAAGCCTACGGCATTCCGAAAGACACCACAGAGCCTGACATCGTGGCTCACCTGTTCTCTAAATTGAAAGCCGCTAACAGATAGCACAGAAAAAGCCGGCCCCATAGCAAATGGAACCGGCTTAAATTGTATCGCTGTCACGGATTATTTTTTGCTTTTAAACTTACGGCTGAATATCACTTTGTCGCTGCTTTTGATAACCACCGTCACGTCTGAAATATCGAAAAGTGAACAGTAGTCCGACTGCGACTCCACCTCGTCCATGCCGGCATTGACTGCCGCCTTTATTTTCTTCTCACACTCTTTCTTTTCACCATTAACCATAATCATGGTGCCTGGCGTCACGGGCTGAACACCCACATTCTTGGCATGCTTGAACACTGTGGACTGAGCTCCGCTCACCACGTAGCTGCCATAGGAAGCGGTGGAAGTGTCGTCAGAGACAGTGATGTCGAACAGATAGTCGCCAGTCTCCTCCGAGCACGAATTTGCCAAAATGCCCACTGCCACGAGCAGGCACACAAGGAATAAGTTCTTAACTCTTGTCTTCATAAAAAATAGCTTAATAATTTTATTAGTAGTCGTGTATGTTCTGTGATTTTATAGTAGATGCAACACAGGTGCAAAGTTATAGAAAATATTCCAAAGGGCACATCATATATGACGCCTTATTGTGCCATCCATTTACTTATGTGAGAGAAAAAAAGCAACTCCGATACCCGCCATACGAAGCGGAACCGGAGTTGGCATTGTTATGAAAAAAGTAATTATCAAAAATAGAAGTGGTCACTTGCGGCGATTACGCACACTTCGTGTGGCGCCACTGCTCGACTTCACCTCACGCGTCTTCACTTTCGCAGCCTTAGGCTTCTGCTCTTTCTTGGTGGTCTTCTGACTGCTTTTAGAGCCACGCTTGGTAGACGACGACTTTTTCACCGACTTCTTGTCCTCTGCCACGCTTGCATTCTCATCGTCGGACGACTCGCCGGCTGCTTCACGCTCAGCCTTCTCCTTAGCGGCTTTCTGCGCCTGAAGTTCTTCACGTGAAGGCACCCACAGACCTTTGTCGAACTGTCGCAGACGGCGTTCTATGCTGTCCTGCGCATGCTTGTAGGCCTTATCGTCGGGGAATTGCATACGGAGCGTCTGGTTACGCAGATTCTTCACCTTATAGATGTCGCCAGTGTACATATTAAGTTTGAAGAAGTCGTCGAGGTTGTAGCGGAGCAGGTTGTTGTCGTTGTCAGTAAACACAAACTGCCGTGCAATGTACGGGCGTATGTCGTTGAGCTTCACCCAGAACATCGGCCACTTTTGCACCACACCAAACTCATCCTCACGGTGAAGCACAGGGCAGATGGCCTCCACGCTGCTGCGCATCTTGTTGGTGCGAGTGTCGAACATCCATTTTTCTATAATATAGTAGCTCAGCACCTCGCTGCCGGGAATGTCGGCGTTTTCAATCACATACTTAGGCGCTTTCTCTGTGCTGCCCTTCGCATGGGCATAGAGAATGTGGAAGCGGTCGAGCATATTGCTCACCTTGTACTTATAGGCATCGGTAAACATTTCCCTGCCATCAAGCCACTCATACACCGACACGTCGCCGTCTGCCACATGGCGCATGATGATATAGAACAGGCTCTCGCCATCCTCATTCGGCTCCTCTGGATAATACAGCGCAGCGTTCTTGCCCTTGGTGAGGTCGATTTCGCGGTACACTATTTTCATCCATTGCAAGTCGGCATCGCTCGGCTCAGGCACCTCGTAAAATGCCTGCTGACGCGACGACACTTGCCCCTGACCTTTCTTTGCGGCGGTAGCCGACGTTTTCTTTACCACCTGTGCATAAGCCACCGCTGAGGTGCATACAATCGCCGCCACGGCCATGATTACTTTTAGAAACTTCATATCTAAAGCGTTGAAATATTGTCAATTATATGGTTGAAGTATTTTTAAATATCAATTCACTATCACCTCCATCGGAGCAATGTCGCGGGTCACCCCATCGGGTCCGGTGGCCTTCACACGCGAAATGTAGAATCGTTTGCCGTGACGCATCTGCTTCATGGCCTCACGCTGGCGCGGCGAGAAATTGGCACCCGACGAGCGTTCGCTCATGGCATTGCCCATCTGGTCGAAAAGCACCATCTCAAAACTCACCACACGGAAATCAATCTTCAGCAGGTCGTCGTCGATAGCGGCGTCAAGACCCTTGGCAGCAAGGAGCGTGCCCTTTGAAAAAGGCTTGCCGCCCTTGTATTTGGCCTGGTGGCCATTGCCGTCGGTATATACGATAAACGGCATCGGGTCGGGCAATTTGCGCACGCGGAAACTGGTGGTGCCCACATTCGTGCGCTTTCCGTCAATTTCAGCTGTCACGGTGATGGTGCACTCGCTGCCAATGGCAGAAGAGCGTGCCACCCACCCGTTCCCGGTCTTGGTGAGCGAGCCGTTGGTCATCGACGCCTGGATTGACTGCTGTGGCACACCGGCCACGGCAATCGACACAGGGTTGTCGATACCGGCGTAGAACACATTCATCATCGTGGCCGACACTGTGGCCATAGGCTCTATGACGGTGTACGACGATTTGAAGTCACGCTTGGTGACACTGCCATCGCGGGCAGTCACTTCGATATAGCCGGAAAATTCAAAAGTGCCCGTACTGCCGGTAGCCACCTCATAATGGCTGCCGCTAATTTGGCTGCCGTTCACAAACACGCGCGGACGCGCAGTGGTGTCGATAGCCGCCATCACAATTTCAGCGGAATACTTGCTTCCGCGCATCACCATCTTTGACTCCGGCACCACAAAGGCCTCGAAGTGGTTCACACGCAGTTCACCAGTGTCGAGGTTTGATATCATCGAGCCTAACGCCACGCCCTCGGCAAAGCGAATGTCGTTCTGCAGTTTTGAGAGCAGAGTCACTGCCGCTATGGCAGGCATCCCCTCAAACAGGCTTTCTTCCCACAGCTTCACACCTTGGTCGGTCTTCACCTTGGCAGTGGACAATGCCTCCTCCACATTCTTTTGGGCGTCGGGATTATCGAGCAGACCGAGTATGAATGCGCGGTACTGGTCCATCTTGGCGCGCAGCTGTGCGCCCTTCTTGCCCGTGGGCGGAAGCATCACCTGTGCTGCGGCATCGAGATTGTCCTCAGCCTGAATGTGGTTCACATCGCCTTGTGGGCCATCGCACAGCTTCACGATTTCCACTTTCAGCGATTCTATATAGTCGTAAAGGCTGTCGGTGCTGTTACGCACCTGCATACCCAAGTCGAGCCACTGGCGGCCCTGCTTGGGATATTTGTTGTAGAAAGCCTGAATCTGCTCAAACATCATCTGGCTTCGCACGGTGAGTGTGCGATTGGTGCGCGAGAGTCCCTGCTGCACTTGGCGGAACCCACTGAGCACATCACTCGACACATTCAGGGCAAGCATGGCGGTCAGGACGATATACATCAAGTTGATCATCTTCTGACGTGGCGACATGCGCCCTACCGTTTGGTTTTTAGCGTTTGCCATGCTTATTCGTTAGAGTTTTCGTTTTCGTCAAGACTTGCGCCAGGCATACCGCCCATGGGGCGATACATGTTCACGGTCATCGCCTTGATCATTTTTTCATACACGCTGTTGAGCTGCTTCATGTAGCGAGCCATTTTTTCAGTCTCGTCGCAATAGTGCGCGCTCTCTGCCGCCGACTTCTCATACATGTCGCGAATATCCTTAAGGCCACGATTCACGCGGTCAATGCTGTCGAGCTGCGACGACACGCTCTTCAGCTGAATCTCGTAGATAGTGTTCAAGCCGCTGATGTTGCGGTTGAGGTTCTCCATCTGCTCCACATAGCCGGTGCTGCTTTGAGTAATGTTCTCGCTGTTTTCCGTGATGGCACGATAGCTGCCGAGGAGCGTTTCCGACACCTGATTGAGAGCGGTGGTGGTTTCGTTGAGACGCTGCATCTGTTCGGAGATGCTTGCCATCTGGCTCAGATACTGCTGGGTGGCGTCGGTAAGCTCGGCCATACGGCTGAGCTGATCACTTGCGGCAGCCATTTTGGCGATGCTCTCGCTCAATGAGCGGGAGTCGTCCTCCGTGAGCTCGATGCCTTGTGGCAAGCCCACTGCGGCTTTGGCCTCGGCCTCGGTCACGCCCTGTTGCTGGGCTGGAGCCTGGGCAGTGGCAGCTGCGCCACCGCCTATCACGATGCCACCGCCACCCTCGAAGTCGGGGCGGTCATCAGGATCGCCGGTGGACAGCACCGGGAACACACGTTCCCACTTATAGTCGTTCTCCGGGCGGTCAAAAGCCGTGAGCACAAACATCAGCACCTCGGTGCCCATACCGATGGTGAGCATCTCGTTGCCACCTTGCAGGTGAAGAATCTTGAACAGCGCGCCCAAGATCACCACGGCGGCACCTATACTGTAGGCAAAGTTGAAGAAACGCTGGCCGGTTTCGCCCGACAGAAAGCGTTCCACCACATTTTTATATTTTTTTATTTTTCCCATGATCGAATTGTATATAATCTGCGTTAGGTTGCGAATGGAGTGTATTGATTAGTTTTTCTTTCTTTTCACCTTGGTGTAGCCCACTTTAGAGCGCACACAGCGGAAGCCGATGTAGGAACGTTGTTCGTTCTGGTACTCCCACATGCGGAGGTCGGCGCGGATATTGTGCGCCACATCTTTCCACGAGCCGCCGCGCACAATCTTGCGCGACATCTTATAGGGGTCGTCCTTGGCCACGTTGTAGCGGTATTCGGGGTTGAGGTCGCTGGTCATGCGGTCCACGCTCTCGGTATAGGCGGTCGAGGTCCATTCACTCACATTGCCAGCCATGTCATACAGTCCGAAATCGTTAGGCTCATAAGTGCCCACCGGCGCGCACACGATGCTGCCGTCTTTCACATAATTGCCCTCCTGGGGCTTGAAATTGGCATAGAAGCAGCCCTCGTCTTCCGTGAGCGGAAGGTCTCCTTCCCATGGATACTTGTTCTTGTTCACGCCGGCGCGTGCGGCAAACTCCCATTCTGCCTCGGTGGGCAGGCGGTAAGGCTCCACATACACGCCCTCTTTGCCGAGAGAGCGGCGCAGGAATTCAGTGCGCCAGTTGCAGAAGGCGTTGGCCTGCTCCCAGCTCACGCCCACCACGGGATAGTTATTGTAGTTGCCGTTGGCGAAGTACATACGCACGTATGGCTCATTGTAGGCGTTGTCGAAGTCGTTGACCCAGCATGTAGTGTCGGGGAACACATTCACTATGTAGGTGTTCACAAAATCCCACTGGCCAGATAGCGGACGGTTCACCGTTTGGCGCACGATGCGGCCATTGTCGTCGATATAGGCGGTGTCCTTGCTGATAGTGGGCACCTCGGCAGGCACAGCGTGGTCGGTATTGTAGTCGCGCGTAGTGGGGTCGATGCGGTTTTTGCGCTTTACTGCCTCGGTCATGTTATACACCTCATAGCGATAGTTCATCTGAGTGGGGTCGAGCTCCTTTACGCCTGTGATAGGATTCACACGATACACACTTTCAATGGCTCGCTCCTCGTCTTCGCTCGGATTGCGCCAAGGAATATTTTTTGTCCAGTCGAGGTGTGGCTTCACGGGGTCGCCGTATTTGTCTTCCGTGATTTTAAACTCGTCGTTGCCCCCGTAGGCAGGGTCGGCCAGGCGCTCGCGGATAATGGAGTCGCGCACCCAGTAGAGGAATTGCTTGTACTTGGAGTTGGTGATTTCGGTCTGATCCATCCAGAAAGCGTCCACACTCACGCCGCGGGCAGTGGAGTCGATGCCCCAGAGCGAATCAGCCTGCGCTGGGCCTTCCCTCATTGAGCCACAGTCCACGAGCACCATGCCATAAGGCGTAGGCTCCACAAACACGGATCCGCTCACGCCCGTCACCTCGCCACCATAAGCCGATACCGACCGGCGTCCAGAGAAGCAGGAGGTGAGCACTGTTGCAAACACGAATGTGGTAAGAAAAATTAAAAGTCCTTTTTTCATATTCTACATTAATCGAATACTCTTATGTTTATTTTTGTTTTTTTCGCCTAAGTTCAATTTCACGTTGTAGTTCACAAACACCTCATGGCTGCCCGATGTGGCCTTTGAAATGTCGGAGATGGGGTAGTCGTAGGAGTAGCCCACTACAAAATTCTTTATCTCAACCCCCGCCACAAAGCTCACGGCATCTTTATGCCTGTATGAAACTCCACCGGTGATAAACCGGTTGTAGCGCACGCGCATAGTGGCCTCTGCCTGGTAAAGGTTGAAATCGGTCTTTACAAACAAGGAGGGCTGTAATTCAAATAACGTGTTTTTTACAGGAATATTGCCACCGGCCATAAAATAACACGTGCGCCCCGCCTCGAAGATATAGAGGTCCTCGTCGTTGCCATCGGTTTTCATCTCCACCGATGGCTGCGTGAGGTGTGTGGCAGAAAAGCCCGCCCACCAGTGCTTGTGCTGGTAGAAGATGCCTGCGCCAAAGTCGAAGGCGTTGCCCGAAACATCGGTCTTGGGAATGGCGTCGTCGGTCTCGTCGCCCTCCACCTCTATGATTTTAGAGCCCTTGAACTTCTCGTTCACCAGCCCCACCTGAATGCCGCCACTCAGTGTGCCGCCAAAGAGCTTGTGCTTATAGGCCAGCTGCGCCGAGGCGTTCAGCCCTGAATACAGGCCCATGCTGGTCTGGTTGATTGAAACCCCCGTGGCAAAGCGCTTGCCCAAAAACTTGAACGGCATATCGGCAAGCCCCACAAACGAGAGAGGGGCGTGCTTAATGCCCACCCACTGCGCGCGGCTGCCCACCGTCACATGAATATAGTCGGTGCCACCAATAGCCGATGGGTTGTAGTAGCCTGGCACCATATAATACTGGGTGTACTGGTTATCGACCTGTGCGGTGGTTGTCGTCGCCGACACCAATGCCACAAGCATCATCAGCAAGTATTTGCGAAATCCAGTACTCATTCCTATTGTCAATCTGTTGTGCGTGATAAAATTCTTTATTCAAAATAAAAAGTTAGCACCACCATATTGTTGGTCACCTTGTCCACGCTTTGGGTGAAGCGCATCATCTCCGGGTTGTCCTCAAGGTCGGGGCGATTCTTCTGTAGCACATTCTTCAGCCCGAAGCAGAATTTCAATTCCGGGCACAGTTTGAAGAACGGCAAATAGATGTCGCACCCCATACCCACCGTGAGCATGGCGTCGGCATTGCCCAGACGAAGCTGCTCGGAGCGGTCTTTTGCCACGTCGAACACGCCCATCACGCCACCCGTGAAATAGGGCCGCACATTGTGGTAGCGGTTTGCCGAAATCTTCAAGTCCACAGGCAGCACGATATAGGTGCTCTTCAAATTCTGGCTCTGCATTTTCCGCAGCGGGTCGGTGGTCTCGTCAGGGGCGGAGGTGTTGATATACTTCACCACCTTGTTGCCAAAATACATACCCGGCGAGAAGCGCAGGTTGAAGTTCTTGGCAAGGCGCAAGTCGGCAAGCACATTCACGCAGAAGCCGGGAGAGTGTTGGGGCACGTCGGCAAACCACGTTTCACCGTCGTCGGTGGTGAAACCATTGTTCACGATATGGATATCCTGAAAATTGGTGCCCACCGAGAAGCCGAAATGAATCTTTTTCTGGTCGGCGTATTGGCGGTTCAAGATTTTGTCGTTGTCCTGCGCAAAAACCGATAAAGCGCACATTACCAGCGTAATTACCGATATATATAGCCGTGTATGTAGTAACAATTTGATTTTCATCTCAACTTAAATAACGCTATTTTGCCCCGTCTTATTGCAAAACTGGTCATTTTTTTCAAAAATAGTGCCGCCATGCCAGAGCGTCACAGGGCTTTATTTATCCCAGCGACTCTCGTCCACATACCTCGGCCGCTTCACAAATCGGGGAGAGAGGAAGTCGCGGGTGGCATCGTAGAGGGGATAGGAGGTGCCAGTGAGCGTCATGAGCGCATACACCATGTTCGCCGACGACAGTGGCAGATGGCGAGCAGCCGCAAACGCACGCATCATTTGTGGATAACGCGCCCTGAAAGGGCCGTTGGCATACGCCACCATCGGCACCGTCACGCTCTCACGGCAACGCCCGTTGAAATCCTTGCCATCATACACCATCTCGCCGTGGTCGGAGAAATAAATCAGCACAGTAGGAGTGCTCACCTTGCTCACTATTCCTATCATCTGCGCCAGAATACTGTCGGTGTAGCGGATGGAGTTGTCGTAGTCGGCCACTGTCTGCGCTTTTTCTCTCGTGAGATAAGGGCGAGGCAGTCGCCGCATCACCGTGTCGGCGGTGAAATGCGCCATGCTGGAAGGGAAACGCAGGCGATACTGCACGTGAGAGCCCAGCAAGTGGCACATCACGAGCTTGTGGCGATAGCCACTCGCCATTGCCCGGGCAAACGGGGCAAGCAGCCGCTCATCATAGCCATAGGAGAGGTTGTCGTTGTAGCTGTAAGTGCCCACATAGTTCACCACGTCTGCCGTGCCCGCGATAGCTGCAGAGCAGTTGCCGCCCGTCTTCTCCTGGTTGGATAGCCAGAATGTGCGATAGCCTGCAATCTTAAACATTTCCACGATTGAAGGGTGATTATACCATTCGTCAAAGTCGCAGTCGCGCCGAAAAGTGAGAATGCGCGTCAAATTGTCGTTGGTCGATTGCGAGGAGCCTATCACATTAGTAAACACGCACAGGCTGTCGGCGGCCATGGCGTCGAGGTGTGGTGTGGTGCGCAGCGGGTAGCCATACAGAGAATGGTGCTCACGGAGTGCCGACTCCCCTATCACCATCACCACGTTGCACCTCTGCTCGGAGTGCACCTTGCCGGCATCAGGAAAAGGCTTGCGATGCGCCATCAGCTCATCGAGCTTCGCCATCTCCTTGCAATACCCCACACCATGCGATACCACCCGCGCAAAAAGCGACAGGTTCAACTTGCCCCACGCCCGCTGCCTCGTGCTGTAGGCTCCGCACACCACCAGCCCCATTGCTAACCACAGGGCCACCATTACGCTGAACGCCCTCTTTGGCAGCAGCCACGCCAAAGCGCCTGCCACACAGCAAAGCGCCACCGTGGTGACGACATAGCGTGAAGCCACAGCTGACGGAAGTGTAGCAATGAACTGGGGGAGGAACTCCATAGTTTCACGTCCATTGGTCTCTGCCACCACCGCTATCAGCCGGCGCGAGATGCCTATGCCATAAGTGGCGGCCCCCACCAAGTTGGCCAAGGACAAAACGCCAAGCAGGACGATGAGCGCCGTGCAAATTCGCCGTAAGGCCTTGTGCGGCTTTACAGCCAGACACACGTAATAAAGCACCGAAGCCTTGCACATGGCCACTACAAGGAAACTCACGCGCTCCGCATCCGAAGTCACAATGTGGGAATACACAAGGTCGATGACGCTCATCACCGAAAGCCCCACGAGCGTGACCCACAGCAACGGGCGGCGCGGTACGCCCACCACCTGCTGCCACCATTGGCGCAAGCAGTTGTGGTGGATATATGATAGTTTCATTCTTTTAGGCATTATTCGTCATCTTTGCTGCCCAAGCGAAAACTGGGCGAGTGAAACAGCGGTGAACCACCCATGAGAGCACTAACAGTATGGGCAATTGGCCCACGGCGAAGAAATCGTAAACCATAATTCCAAAATGGCCGAACAGCGGGCTTACGAGGTAGGTGAATATGGGGCCTGCCACAAAATGCAGCATAAACACCTCAAGACTCATACTGCCCACCCACAGCAAAGGCTTCCAGCACAATAGCCTTCCTATCAAGCCTTCCCTGCCGGCATTGAATGCCGCCACAAGAATGAGCAGCGCCATGGGTATCTCCCACATCAAGGAGTCGTTGTAGTTGTTTTTTAAGGGACTGGACCACGACTGGGAAAATGCCACTAACCCCATCAGCAGCACTAATATGGCCCCCTCTGCCAACGACGCCTTCATAAAGTTCAACCTCGTGGTGAGCCGCGGTGCCACGGCGGCATAAACATTATATAGTGTGACACCCATCGCAAACTCATACAGCCGCAACGGTGGAAACACATGCGAGTAAACCACCGCACGGTGATCGGTGATGTGGCCCATAGCGACAGCGTACACGAGCATCAGCGCGGCAAACAGGCACACCTGGCCTTTCACGCTCATCTTGCCAAGCCAAATGGCTATAAGGGGATAGCAGAAATAGCACAGCAGCAAGTCGCACAGAAACCACGATGGCGTGTTGAACGAGAAAAACACCTCCTCATCGGGCACATAGCTCTGGATAAGCAGCAGATTGGGGAGCAGCGCATCAGTGCCCACACGGGTGATTGGCATAGAAAACGCCCACACCTCCGCCATCAGCAGCGCCAAGGCAAGCCAGTGGAGAGGATACAGGCGCAATGCGCGCATCAAGAAAAACGGCTTGAAGCTGGCTCCACGCACCGCATCGGGCCTATGGTGCATACGCATCAGAAAACCGCTCATCATAAAATAAGCCACCACGCCACAGCACGACATCTCCGTGAATGCCTTCTCCCCACAGTGGCACAGCAAAATAGCCACAGCAAAGACGCCTCGCCACGAGGTGAGGGGGCGGATGCTTGCCTGTGAATGATCAGTCATAGATGGAGGTGAGGTTTGACTTGCGGGTAGAGTGTCCTAAAATGCGGAAGTAGAGGTTCACAATCGGCCTCCACAGAAAGAACAAAGGCACACTGAACGTGAGCCCCAGAGCCTGAAGCGACTGGCAGCATCTGTTGAAGGGCAGTATGGTCAGCACCCACGACATCACCAGCAAAAAAGCCGACACCGCAATAGTGAACAGATTGGTATAGTCGATGCCCACGGCTGCCACAAGCGAAGCAAGGCGCAAATAATTAGTCCAAGAGTAGAGTCCCTGCGCATAGAAGGGCCAAGAGGTGGACACAAACTTTGAGGTGTAGTCGCGGCGCAACTTAAGCAAATGGTGCGCTTTGGGCACATCATCGAAGTAGGTCTGCACCTGGCTCTCCGGAGCCAGCTCAAGGCGGGTGTTGTCCTCTGAGACTATCTCACTCACAAACACATCGTCGTCGCCATACCTCAGTTCAAGACTTTTAGAAAAGCCTGAATGCTGAAAAAAGAGTTCGCGTCGATAAGCTAAATTGTCGCTGATGCCACGGTAAGGCTTGCCACTGATGGCACTGCCCACCCACTGAAGCGAGGTGATCACTGAGTCGAACACGCGGAAATAGCGGCCCGTGCCCGTGTCCTTACGATAGCGGTAGTGCGAAAATCCTAACACCACATCAATTCCCGGCACAAAATTGCGCATCATCGTGCGAAGCCACTGGTCGCTCATCACCCGGCAATTGGCATTGGTGGTGAGCACCACCTCTTTTTGCGAGGCCTTCACGCCAATGGTCAGCGCCAGTTTCTTGCGCGAGAGCGAACGTGTGTCCACAGGCGCAAAAGTGACCCGTAAATTGCTGAAATGCGGAAGCATATCGCTCAGCAGGTCGCGAGTGCCGTCGAACGAGGCGTCGTCCACCACCACCACGTCAAAGTCGGGATAATCCTGATGCAGCAGAAGGGGCAGGAAACGCTCAAGGTTCTCGCACTCGTTGTGGGCATACACCACCACCGACACACCAGGCAGCTGGTCGTCAGAGAGATAGTCGCGCATAGTCTCTGTGCGGGCAAACTTGCGCAAGCGTGCCGCCCTGCGCCACAGCACCACGGCAAGAACCACAGTCAGCATAAGCGACAGCCCCAAAAGGGCATACACATATTGTATATAGGGAGTGTCAAAAGAGAAATTCATATTGCTAATAAATAATACGTACTCAATCAAACTGCAAAATTACTCAATTTTGCCGAAACCACCCCAAAAGCCCCCATATTTTACGCACAGACTCGCGCCCCCCGCAAGCAGCTTTCGCAACTATCAGGGGGGCGTTTGCCATTATGGCAAAAATATGGTAACTTTGCAAGCCGAATAATCATGACTGGCAGCGCCACACATAGCAATGCACGAAGCCGTTCTTCTAAAATGATGAAGGACATGGGCATTTATGCGATAGGTAACCTTGGTTCAAAGGTTATCACTTTCCTCATGGTGCCACTCTACACCTATTATGTGGAGAACACCGCCGATTTTGGATATTACGACTTGTGCCTCACCGTGGTGTTCCTGCTTATGCCGTTCACCACGCTCCAGCTCCGCGATGGGGCATTCCGGTTTCTTATCGACTCCGGCAGCGAAGACTGCAGGAAAAAAGTGGTGACCACCACCTATAAGACGCTCGGTGCCACATTCTTACTCTCCACGGTGGTGACTATGGGCATATCATCGCTATTCAATGTGAAATATGTGTGGTATGTGTGGGCTTTGCTAATGGCCATGTCGGTGCAGGAGGTGGTGGCGCAAGTGTTCCGCGGACTTGGCCACAACAAGGCTTTTGTGACCGTGGGCATCATGTCGGCCTTTTTCATCGGCTTTTTCAGTGTGCTGTTTGTGGTGTGGCTTCGCATGGGGGTTGAGGGCGTGTTTATTGCCAACATCATTGCCCGGTTCGCCGCCATCGCGCTGGTGGAGCTGAAGCTCCAAACCCTGCACAAGCTGTTCAGCATCCACACCGACATCCGCCACACGGCTTGCGCCATTCTGAAATACTCCCTGCCACTGCTGCCAGGGGCGTTCTGCTGGTGGCTCACCGGCAGCAGCGACCGCTGGTTTATCCAAAAATACCTCGGGCTGGAGGCCACCGGCGTGTATGCAGTGGCTGTGCGCTTTGCGAGCATACTCCAGACGCTCTCGCTTATTTTCTACCAAGCGTGGCAGGAAACCGCCATTCTGCAATACCACAGCTCCGACCGCGACAAGTTTTTCTCGCAGGTGCTTGGCAGCTACATCTTCATCATCTGCATTCTGTTTGTGTGCTTCTGCTTCTGTTTGAAAATGTGCTACGGATGGCTTGTGGACGTGAACTACCAGGGCAGCCTGCCCTACCTGTTTCCTTTAGGTATCTCAACCTCTTTATTCGCTATAGTCGCCTATTTCGACATGGGCTACCAGTGCGCCAAAGACACTGGGCGCACGCTCCCTGCCGTGGTGCTCAGCGCCGTGGTGAACGTGGTGCTCAACTTCACGCTGATTGGCCGATTCGGGGTGTATGGAGTGGCTGTGACGCTGATTATCACCTATATGGTGCTGGTCATCTACCGATGGTACGACTCTAAACGGTATTTCACCATCACCCTTCCGCGTGGCATCGCAGCGCCTCCGCTTATCGCCTTGGCCACGGCAGTGCCATTCTACCTCGACTCCGCATTTTGGCAAGACGCGCTCGTGATGCTCGTAGCCATCGGGCTGATGGTGACGTGCTGCCCAAGCAGCGTTAGGAAGGGACTTTTTGACGAGGTCGCAAAAAAAATCAGAGCCAAGGCATAATAAACGGCCACTAAGCCACGTTATTTATTATCAAAACATAGAATAATACACATCAAGAGATAACATGAAATTTAAAAGTATCATTTTGAGTTTAGCGGTGATTCTTGCCTGCGCATCGTGCAGCACAAAAAAGGAAGCACCCACTTTAGCGTATTTCCAAGACCTGAGACAAGCGGAAGGCACGCTGCCCGACAATGCCACTGGCTATAAAATAAAAATCCAGCCCGACGATGAGTTGATTGTGACCATCACCTCTTCGAACCCCGAAGCCACTGCCATGTACAACGTGCCCCTGGGCAACCCCTCTATGAAGGGCAACATCAGCTCCTCCCAGTCGCCACGAATCCAGACCCACATCGTGGACCAGAGCGGTTTCATCAACATCCCCGTTTTAGGGAAAATCAAAGCCGCCGGCCTTAGCGTGAGCGAATTGGAGGCGGTGATTACCAACCGCGTGGAGACTCAGGTGAAGGACCCCTTCGTGCGCGTGGAGCTTATCAACTTCACGGTGAACGTGATGGGCGAGGTGAAAGCGCCACAACGCCTGGTGGTGGGCAAGGAGCGCTTCTCGGTGCTCGACGCGCTCGCCGCCGCTGGCGACCTCACAGAATACGGCAAGCGCGACAATGTGCTGGTGATCCGCACCGAAAACGGCAAGAGCACCTACCACCGCCTCAACCTCTCCGACGCCAACATCTACGCATCACCCTACTTCTATCTGCAGCAGAACGACGTGGTGTATGTTGAGCCTAACCAGATCAAGACCGACAACTCAAAATACAACCAGTTCTCCGCCTACAAGCTATCGCAGCTGTCCACTATCGTGAGCATGGCATCAGTGGTGGCGTCACTCGTGATTGCCCTCTGCATTAAATAATTTACTTTTCTCCCCTCCTTGTGACAAACAATATGAAAACTCCTGCATCACTACACACATCGGCCCCCAAAGAATCATTGGGTGCATCCAACTTCCTACACACCGCAATTCACCATTGGTGGCTTTTTGCGCTGTCGTTTATCTTCTGCTTTGGGATTCTTTTTATATATCTTCGCAAAACCCTCCCCTCATATATCGTATCATCTACCGTGCTGGTCGACGACCATTCATTGTCGTTCGCAGGAATTGGCAATCAAAAAAGCAATTCCATGCTGAAAAGTATGATGGGCGGTGGCGATGTGAACGTGTTTAACGAAATCGAAATTCTCGCTTCAGAAAACCTTACCGCCAAGACCGTTGCCGCACTTAACATCAACTGCCGCTACTATGAGAAAACAGGCTTCTTAAAAAAGAAAGACCACTACGGCACATCACCCATCATCGTGGAGGCGCCAAAAGAGCTGTTCGACACCCTCTCGGTGACCCTGCCATTCAAAATTAAGGTATATGCCGACGGAAAAGCCGATATCACCGTGAAGAAAGGCATTTTCTCCAACTATGCAGAAGTGGAAGGCACAGAGCTCCCTGCCACTGTTAAAACACCATACGGACTTTTCGTGGTTAAACCCACACAATATTTCTCTCCAAAGCACGAATACAGCATCACTGCCTCGGTAGCTGGCTACGTTCCTGCCGCATTAAAACTTCAAAAAGACATGACCGTGGATTTGAAGGCCAAGAAAACCGACATCGTGTATATGGACGTGATGGACAACAATGTAAAGCGTGGACGCGACATCCTCAACACGCTTATTCGTCTCTACAATGAGCGCGGAATGAAAGAAAGCGACACGCAAGGCATGACCACCGCTCGCTTTATCGATGAGCGGCTCTCGCTTATCTACAAGAATTTGATGGGTAGTGAAGCAGAAATTGAAGCATACAAGAAAGCGCACAATCTGGTCGACCCATACACGCAAGCCAAAACCAGCATCATAAAAGGCGAAACAAGCGAAAGTGCCATCATCGCTCTCGAAACGCAGTACCGCATTGCGAGCATGATTAAGGGCTTTATCACCGACCCCGCCAACAAGCACTCACTCATTCCATTTGAGTCCGACTCGCTCTCTGCCAAAATGGTAAGATCATACAATGCGCTCATCACCAAGCGCCAGCACTTGGAAAGCTCCGCCAAGACCGACAACCCTGCTTTACTACAGCTCGACCAACAACTCAACGCCATGCGCGAGAATATGCTGGGTAGCGTGAACAATGCCTTAGGCGCCATGCGCATCAAGATCGACAAAGCAAAAGATGTGCAAGGCGAGAGCAAGGGCGACATCAACCAATTCGCCTCCAGCGAGCGCGAGACACGCAACCTCTATCGCAACCAAGCCATACAAAATGAACTCTACATCTTCCTGCTCCAAAAGCGAGAGGAGAATGCCCTGAAAATGGCAGCCGCGCAACCCAAGGGAACAATGGTAGATGAGGCGTATGCCGACAACGAACCGGCAAAGCCAAAGACGGCTCTATTCGCATTCGTGGCGCTGTTCATGACGTTCGCACTTCCACTCTGCATTCTCTATATAAAGAAAATGCTCAGAAACAAGATTGCCAGCCAAGACGAGCTGGAAGCACTCACCCCTGCACACCTGTTGGGACAAATCAACCACGCCCATGAAGACGAACTTCGAGTGATTGCCGACACCAGCACCAAGAATGCCGAACTTTTCCGTTATCTGAGAGGTAACGTGCAATTCCTGTTGCCTGAAAGCACCGACAAGGTGGTGCTCGTGACATCAGCAGTAGCTGCAGAAGGCAAATCATACATCGCAGCCAACGTGGCGTCATCACTCGCTCTGATGGGCAAGAGAGTGGCACTCGTTGAACTCAACCTCCGAAAGCCTTCGCTTGGCGAGATGCTCGGAATCGATGCCTCCAAGGGCATGTCGGATTACCTCTCAAATGGAGAGCTGTCACTCCACGACATCGTGAGCACCACAACCGACGGGCTCGATGTGTATGTGGCTGGCACAGTGCCTCCCAACCCTTCCGAACTGCTGCAAGGCTCTCGAACAGCGCCACTGATGAAGCAGCTGCGTGAGCAATACGATTACGTGGTGGTGGATTCTGCATCACTGGCAACGGCAAGCGACACCTTCTCGCTCACCAAGCACGCCGATGCCACCGTGGTGGTACTCCGCGCCAACTCCACCAAGCAAGCCTATGTGAAATGGATCAATAGGCTCATGGCGGAAGGAAAACTCCGCAATGTGGGCTTTGTGCTTAACGGTGTGAAAAAATCCGACACCTCGATAAAAATCGGCAATGGCAAATAACGTACCGGCACATTACTTACTGGATAAGAAAGACATATTAATCCTTCGCTCCTTTTTCTTCCTCTTTTGGGTGTTGGGGTGCTTTAATTTCGTGTACCAAGAGCTGATACCGCCCTTAGAGGGGCTTCTTACGCCCATCAATATCGTTGGCGACGCTATGCTCATGCTGCTCAGCTTCTACACCCTCCGTAAGCCCACCGACGCCTTGATTATAGCCTGCTTATTCATACTATCGTTTGTGAGTTCGTGTATCGCCAACAACCTTAGCCTGGTGCTGTGGGCGAATGGAACCCGCTCATTTTACGGAACCATTTTTTTGATTCCAGTTTTACGGTACATCTGGAGCAAGCCACTGCTATACAAAGAGTTCATCAGAACTTTCGACAAGCATATTTTCATCTGGCTTTGTGTTCAGGCCGTGTGCGTGGTGGAGCAGTTCATCAGATACGGCGCTGGCGACAAAGTGGGAGGCAGCTTTGGCGATGGCGGTTCGGGGATGGTGTCGTTTTGTATCTATTTCGCCTCCTTCTACCTTCTTAACAAACGAATCGACTACAAAAATGCTTTTCAAAGCATTCGCAAGAACATTGTGCTGGTGATACTGCTCTTCCCCACGTTCCTTAACGAAACGAAAGTGAGCTTCATATTGCTACTCATGTACTTCTTACTGCTCTTCCCTATCAATCGCGATTACATCAGGCGTGTGATTATGATGGCGCCTGTGGCAGTGATTATGATGGCAGGTGCAATTATAGTATATATCGACACCGTAGACCAAAGCGACAGCATGCTCGATCCTAAATTCCTAATGGAAGAGTATCTCTACAAAGACTACACCGAAGAAGAGATGGCTTCAGCGGTGGAGTGGATTATGGAGAACGAAACCAACATACCCGACTTGCCCCGGTTTGCAAAAATGGGCTTCATATCTTATGTAATCGAGCAAAATGGCAACCATTGGCTGGTGGGCTTAGGGCTTCAAGGGTTTAATGGCGCTACTAACATCAAACCCACTAAAGTGGTGGAAGAGTATAACTGGTTTTACCTCGGCACAAACCCATACGTGTGCTTTATTATAGTGCAGTTGGGGTTGCTTGGCTCGATCTGGGCTGTGATATTCTATTTTCTCCTTTACACATCCTGCCCATCCGGTTTCCGCAAGAACAAAAACATCAGCATCTACTCCATCCTGTCGCTTATCATCATTCTTGCTTACGGCGACTTGATAAAAACGGCATCATTCTGCCTCATTTTTTTCACATTCACATTCCTTCAATGGACACCAAAAAATGTAAAAGACGAGGACGTAGACGATATGGAATATGACAACGAAAAGGAGGGCGCAGCAGAAGTGCCACAAATGCAATAAACGCGTATGAGATACAGAACTGTCCTTTTTGCGATCATCACCACACTGGTTTCGCTCAGTGCTGGCGCACGCACACAAGAAATCACCGTTAGCACGCTTAATGGCGACCTCACAGCCAATTTGCGTAACATATTCAAGGGACTGAACAGCTCCGACATGGTGATCATCAACTTTGATAAGCCCGGAAAATATGTGCTAAGAGGCACCGTGGAATGCAATTCTAACATCGAGATCAAAGGCGTGGGCTGCAAAAAAGTGACCATTGTGCTTGATAAGGTCAGCGATACCGAAGGCTTCAAGGCCTTCACCGACGACACCTTCATCAAAGTCTCTGGCACACGTAAGCGCCCCATCGCTGTATCGATCCACGATGTAACCATCAGCCTCAATTCGCACAAAGGTCTTTGGTGGGAGAAGGGCGAAAAGTTTGGCGTAAAAATATACCATGCCTGCAAGGTAGAAATCAACCGCGTTAATAGCTACGCAGACAATGCAGAATTCACAAACTTCGACCTGCGCGTGTGCAGCAATGTGACCATCAAAAACTGCAACATCACCAATTACAACAATTGTACAACGGGGGGCATCATTTGGATCAGGGGCGAAGCCTGCAATGTGGAAATTTCCAACAACACTTTCCGTAAATACGGCAACGATGAAGCCCTGGCCTTCTTTGGTGCCACTGTCGATGCACACACCGGGCAACAGGGCCTTGTGAAACGCGAAAACATACTTGTTTGCGACAATCAATTCATCTACGAACGCTCAAAAGGTGTTGATTGTCGCAATTTGTTCAACGATGTGCTCGTGTCTTACTTCTCTTTTGATGGAAAACATGCAGAAGGAGTCGGTTGCTGCAGCAAAAATGTGATGTTCACTGACAATAAATTTGAAATCAACTCTCTATGTAGAACCACTTTGGCATTCGGATTTAATGCAGACGACACCCAAGAAAATGTGGCTATCGTTGCAAATGTTCTTACTAATCACCCAAAGAACTCAAAAGAAAAATACAACCACCAAGACATTGTGATAACAGACAATTCAGTAAAGCGCAGCCCCGTATACTTCTGTAGCAACACTATCAGCAACCACACGCCTGTGGTAAACAGCTACGGTGCCACCGGCAATACCATTGCGCTGCTGCGTGGCGGAAACATTCAAATGGAGGGCAACATCATCAACGACTATGCGCCGTCAAGCCCACTCACCCGAGAAAATTTAGGCACCACGCTACTGTGGTGTGGCGAGCAAGGGGGCAGGGCTACGCTGCTTGGCAACAAAGCAACGGGACTGAAGATGCTTGCAATCGTGTCGGAGGGCGCCGGCATCGATGATTTTTCAATCAGTGCCAGCTACAATCGCTTTGAGGGCGACACTCGCATCTATTGCAACAAGGTGCGCCGGCTAAACCTCATTTTCGACCGCAACACCTTTGTCTCGTCGGATATGAACTTCTTCCTGCAAGAGTTCGCAACAGATGGGAATTTGGTATTTATCAACAATGAGGTGCACGCTAAGAATGGGCAGTTGATGACACACTGGTCAGGCACAGCCACATCGTCGATGCACTTCCACACTCTGGAAGTGACTGGCAATTCCTTCTACGGAACTAATGGCGAAAAAGATGTGCTTCGCAATATCACAAATGTGCAGCGCAGAAATGTGAGCGGCAACATCTATTACCATCAATAACATCTCTCACACATTAAGATAAAGGCAATGTATGTGGAGTGGCTAAAGCCTCTTTCTCATTCTATTCATTTTAATACACAATCGCAATAGCGGCGGGCAGTGAAGCAATGCGTGCAGCACTCGTGTTTTGAGAGGATAAGTGCGTGTACTGTAGCCCATCACCCTCCTGTACCATGGGTGGCGCTTATCAATATTCTTCACCCAAAAGCCCAAGTGCTCCACTTCACGCACACGAATGGTGTGCTCCGTGGCTTTGTCGAGCAAATTGGCTTCACCCAGATAAGTGCGCACTTCTTCAAAAAAGGCATTCCACAAATCCATCGACCACAATGTGCCCGCATCCGACAACGAATCAGGATTCAAATAATAGTGATACACGCAATCATTATAAATACCCACACGCTTCAAATACTTAGATAGACGCATGTTGATCAGCACATCCTCGCTTGGCAAGCGCTTGTCTGCTGAGGGGAACACATCATCGTGCCAAACTTCACGCCTACTCATACAGAAGCAAGACCCATAGTTATTGCCTATGGTGAGTGTGCGCATAAGGAACTGCTCACCATTTATCACACCTGTGAAACTATGGCGAAACATCGTGCGCTTTTCGCCCACAATGCGCAAAAAAGTGCCATAGCACAAGTCAAGTTGCTCGCTTTCGCAATGGCGAAGGAGCAACTCAAGTGCGTTTTCTGGCAGCTCATCATCACTGTCGAGCGGCACAATATATTCACCCGATGCGGCTGCCACACCACTTTTACGAGCCTCGGCCAAACCGGCATTTTTCTTGTGCACCACAACAATATTGCCATGCCTTTCGGCATAACGGTCAGCAATCTCACCAGCCCTATCCGGACTTCCGTCATCAACAAGCACAATCTCATAATCCTGAAAGCTCTGCTTCAGAACGCTATCAATGCAGCGAGACAGTGTGGCCTCCGTTTTATAAATAGGAATTGTAACCGATATTTTAGGGGTTCTTATCATACCGTCAACGATTATCATATACAGCAAAAGTAGTAAAAAAAGGGGTGATACCAAAATCACCAATGAACAATTCTGATAATAGAATATAATAAAAGCGCGTATCTTTGCGTTATCGTTATGTTTATAAACCCAAACCTTCCATTAGGGCTTATGGTATTCAAGAGCCATCACACGTCCTAATTACCGATTTGGGATAACAGAAATTATCATCTCATGGCACAACGCATGTTCATTTACCCACACCATTCCCACCGCAGTGATCTATACGGTGTGAACGAGCCACATATAATGCGTTACCATCACCCTAACTAATAAAGCATGAACATTCTCATCCTCAATCTCATTCTCTCCACTGCTGAAAAAGGCGTCATCAAAAAGCGTGCCTCCATTTCCGACACGATGATTTGCACCTTTGCACGAGGATTTGCGGCATTAGGCCACGCGGTCACCATTGTTGCAGCTGAAGAGTTTCGACCTACGGGGAAGCTCCCCGAAGACGTGAAGATGGTGTTTTTGCCCTCACGAATGCCTAAGGTGTTCAAGCCCTCACTCCTTCCTTGGCCAATCGGGCTCGGCAAATACTTGAAAGGGAATTCAAGCAGCTTCCAGTTGGTCATCTCAAGCGAAGCATTCTCCATTGCCACTTTAATTGCCTCCAAATATTGCCCCGAAAAACTTATCGTATGGCAAGAAATGGCGTATCATCAAAGAAAGATGAAAAAAATACCATCAAAGCTTTGGCACAACTTGGTGGTGCGATGCTATATCAACAAATGTTTGGTGGTGGCACGGTCGGAAAGAGCGCTCCACTTCATCTCACATTACACCAAGTGCCTGGCCAATGAAATCGTAGACCATGGAGCCGATGGGCAAACCCTCTACCCCTCCGAGGATTCCGACGACTCGTTCGTGATTGTATCACAGCTCATACCCAGAAAAAACGTAGGCACGATGATTGATACTTTTGCACGGTTCATTGCCAATCCACCTTTTGCCCACTACAAGCTGCATGTGATAGGAGATGGAGTATTGGCCGGCAACATCAAGGAACAAATCAAAAAACGCCGTCTCTCCAGAAATGTGATTCTACATGGTTTCATGACCCACAAGCAAATGGCTTCATATTTGAGAAGCGCAAAAGCACTGCTGGTCAATACCAGTATGGACCTCAACATGGTCACCATACCAGAGTCAATCATCAGCGGAACGCCCGTGGTGATGAACACGATGCCCACAACGGCAAACTTCGTCAACGACAACCATCTTGGAATAGCTAAAGACGGGTGGGATGAAAGCACACTCATCGAGCTAATCGCCTCCTACGACTCTTACCATGCAGCATGCATTAAAGCGCGAGACGGACTCACGAACATTGGTTGTGCAAAAAAGATGCTGAGCATCTTTGAACGATACATTAGCCAGCCATGATAAAGAATATCGCACTTTTTCTGTACTCAACACTCATTATCAGCCTATGGCACAAAAGATTTTACTTGTCAACAAATTCTACTATCCACGCGGTGGCGACTGCGTGGTGATGATGAACACCGAGTCGATGCTGCTCTCGGCAGGATATGATGTAGCGGTTTACTCTATGCAGTACCCCGGAACGGTAGACTCTCCCTATAAAAAATATTTTGCCTCGGAAGTGAATTTCAGTGGCGGCATATCCGAAAAGCTGAATGGGCTGAAGCGCACATTGGGCTTGGGCGACATCCGCACTTCATTCAAGCGCATTCTTGACGATTTCAAACCCGATGTAGTGCACCTGCACAACATTCATTCCTATCTCTCCCCCAAAACAGAACAAAGAGACATAGTTCTCATTAACCGATTTGTTGACGATAAAGAGGTTCGCGACTTGTTCAGCAAAGCCGCAGTGGTGGTCTATCCCTACATTTCAGCCACTCAAAGCGGCGTAATATCCATTGCCTCATATTTCAAGAAGCCTATTGTTCTTTCCGATGTGCCCTATTTCAAGGAGGTGGCGAGTGGCTACGATGGCGTGTATTTTTTTCCACAACGGCGACACCAACGACATGGCACAAGCCATCAGCAAAGTCATCTTCAAAGCTAATAAGAATGTATTTGAAGGCTTCACCACCATATACTGCGACAAATTAAAATATCTTGACATCAACTTTGAAGACAACACGATAAAAAGCAGCAATATGAATTTTTTTCTTCATGAATTTGCCTCTGAGGGGGCGGTTAGATTCGTCGACAACACTGTAGCAGTGAACGGTGGAAATGGACAACTCATGACACACTGGGCCAACAGCGACCTCTTGAACATGAAATTTCACCAACTGACTGTCTGTGACAACACCTTCATTGGAGTAAATGATGCAAACGACATGCTTCGCAATTTAAAAAATGTAGCAAAAAAGGCTGTAGCCCGTAACGCATACTATCAAAGTAAATGACAAAACAACGTATCGACACATTCGACATAGCACGCGCCATTTGTATTCTGCTTGTGGTGATCGGGCACTTCAACCCCGACAATGCGCCTGTATGGTGGAAAAACATCAACGCCTGCATCTATTCTTTTCACATGCCCATGTTTTTGTTTATCAGTGGGTTTATTTACTCCTATCGCAACAAACAGAGCAGCTATCTGTCTTTTATCGGAAAAAAAGTGAAGCGACTGTTTGTGCCATATCTCATCACATCATTCATCGTAATCAGCATCAAACTCCTTACGCAAGGCAACGCTTATGTGGAACATCCCGTAACAGCCCACACCTATCTTGAAGCGCTCTATCTGCCTGCCGCAGGCTACTATTTATGGTTTGTGTGGGCACTGTTCATCATGCTGGCTGTAGTCCACATTTTCCATAGCCACATAGCTCATGCGCTTCTGTTGGTTCTCTCAGTGTGGTTATACTTTCTCCCGTTTGATTTTCCACCCACATTCTGCTTGAAGGAATTTCAAAGACATTGGCCATACTTTATGTGTGGCGTGGTGCTTGCCGAGTATGAAATTCGCAAAGTGCTGCACACTAAATGGTTTTGGTGTGCATCCATCATCGGCTACGCAGCGCTCTATTACTTCCTCAACCCCACAGGGCATACGCAATATTTCATCATTGCCATTGTCGGAATTGGAATGGTGAATAGTGTATCGTGCATTCTCAATCCGCTCACTTGGGCAAAACAGCGTATTTTTTTGCCTATTTCCATGGCAAGCTTCACCATCTATCTCTACCACACCACATTCAGTGGCTTTGCAAAAGCCGCTCTCATAAAATCACCGATGCTCGACGAATGGTTTATCGCTAAAGCGCTAATTGTGATACTCTGTGGCGTGATTTTTCCTCTGATTATGTATCGAGCAGTGAAAAAAGTGCCCATTTTAAAGTGGGCAATCGGTGAATAAGCCCATAATGATTTTTTTGGGGCAAGGAAATAGTCCCTATTCGCATCTATTCATAATAAAACGGCAAAATTTTCCGTTATTGTAAAAATAAATAAAGTAAAGCGATAGCCTATGGCACAAAAGATTTTACTTGTCAACAAATTCTACTACCCGCGCGGAGGCGACTGTGTGGTGATGATGAACACCGAGTCGATGCTGCTCTCGGCAGGATATGATGTAGCGGTGTTTGCCATGCAGTATCCAGGCACAGCAGACTCTCCTTATAAGAGATACTTCGCAAATGAAGTGAATTTCAGTGGCGGCATATCCGAAAAGCTGAATGGGCTGAAGCGCACATTGGGCTTGGGCGACATACGCGTATCGTTTGAGCGCATTCTTGACGATTTCCAACCAGATGTAGTGCACCTGCACAACATTCATTCCTATCTCTCCCCCATTGTGGCACAGATGGCGCATGAGCGAGGCATTCGTGTGGTGTGGACACTGCACGACTATAAATTGCTGTGCCCTGCCTACACTTGCACACGCGAAGGCCACCCCTGCGAACTTTGCTACACCGACAAAAGCAATGTGCTCAAGCACCGATGCATGAAAGGGTCGCTGGCAGCAAGTGCTATCGCCTGGCTTGAGGCGAAATGGTGGAGCCTAAAACGGCTTGAGGCCATCACCGACACTTTTATTTGCCCAAGCGAGTTTATGGCATCTAAAATGCAGCTCGGAGGGTTCGGTAAGCAGAAACTAAAAGTGCTGTGCAATTTCATCGACCCTCAAAAACTCGCCCTTCTTCAGCGCACCGACGGAAGCGAGCGGAGCCACTACTACTGCTATGTGGGCCGACTGTCGGAAGAAAAAGGTGTGCGCACGCTGCTTGAAGCCGCCAAAGGCATTCACCATGAGTTGCGCATAGCTGGTGGTGGTCCGCTTGCCGACGAGCTAAAAGAAAAATATGCAGCATTTCCTCACATCAAGTTTCTCGGTCACCTCGATGCTAAAGGCATTGCCTCGCTGCTGAGCAAAGCCAAATGTTCTGTAATCCCCTCAGAATGGTACGAAAACAATCCCCTCAGCGTGATAGAATCGCTTTGTGCGGGCACCCCCGTAGTGGGAGCGGAAATTGGCGGCATTCCCGAACTGATTGACGAATCCACGGGCATCACCTTCGAGTCGGGCAATGCTGAAGCTCTTGCCGCCGCCATCGGAAAGGCCATGGACAAGCAATGGAGCCACCAAGCCATCAAGGACTGTTCCATCAGCCGCTTCTCGCCAGAGGGCCACCTAAGGGATTTAACGAATATTTACAACACATCAAAACACTGATATTCAATATTTTTGCGCACAATTATCGTGCATAAGTATACAATCATTTATGCACTATAATTATTTTTTCGTAACTTTGCACAATTATGCGGCACACTTTGGTGTGCTTTGATTACGTACGTATAAGCATCGAATATGAAAAATATAGTTCAAGGTAGTCTGATTACCACATTCCGCTGCAATGCAAAGTGCAACATGTGCAACATCTGGAAGCACCAGACCAAGCCGACAGAGGAAATAGACCCGTCATTCTACGAGAAGCTGCCTGCCGGCTTAAGAATCAACATCACCGGCGGTGAAGCCACTATCCGACAGGATATCGACAAAATTTTCGAGATCCTCTATCCAAAGTCGTCGTTGCTCGAATTAAGCACCAATGGCTACAACACAGATAAAATTGTGGCTTTGGCCAACAAATACCCCAACATTCTTATTCGCGTGAGTGTGGAGGGACTCCCCAAAATCAACGATGAAAAAAGAGGGCTGAACAATGGGTTTGACCACGCTTTGCGCACAATGCTCGAGTTGAAAAAGACCAAGTGCAAAAACATTGGCTTCTCTGTAGTGATTTCTCCCGACAACTATATGGATCTCGTGTCGCTCTACGAGCTTTGCGTGGCACTTGATGTGGAACTGGGCAACTCTGCCGTGCACAACAGCTGGTATTTCCATAAGGACGACAACCAAGTGGAGAGCGAAGAGGCGCTAAAGCAGCACGAACTGTTCGTGAAAGCACTGCTCACCAGTAAGCGCCGTCACCTGAAGGACCGCTTAAAAGACTACGGACGCGCCTACTTCAACCGATCCATTCACCGCAGGCTTCGTGGCGACGAGGCTGGCTACCGTCCTGCTTGTGGCGCGCTCACCGACTTCTTCTTCATCGACCCATGGGGCAACGTGTCGCCTTGCAACGGCAGCGGTGAAGAGTGGATAATCGGCAACATTAAGGAAAACAGCTGGGAGGAAATCATGGACACGAACAGCAAAAAATACCAAGAGGCATTGGAAAAAGTGCGTTCTTGCCGCCGCAACTGCACCTTTATCGTCACCGAGCGTCACGACATGGTGCGCCGTCCATGGATACCCATCAAGTGGATTATCAAGAATATGTGGCGAGCACGCAAAGGCAAAGACCTCTGCTGGGACTAATCGCTTCTATCCGCTACAAGCAAAATCATGACCAAGATTGCTGTAATCGGGACACGGGGGTTCCCTGGCATACAGGGGGGAGTGGAAATGCACTGTGAGAACATATACCCGCGCATGACGGGCGTCGATATCACCGTGTTTCGCCGCAAACCCTACCTCACTGAGGCTTCCATGGCATCTTACCCCGGAATCTCTTTCATCGACTTGCCCTCCACACGCATCAAGGGATTTGAGGCGGTGTTCCACACTTTTATCAGCGCCTGCCACTGCATCGTGAGCAGGCCATCGGTGGTGCATATCCACAACATCGGTCCAGCCATGTTCGCCCCGTTGCTCCGTCTGGCAGGGCTCAAGGTGGTGCTCACCTACCACAGTCCCAACTATGAGCACAAGAAGTGGGGGCCACTGGCACGCACACTCCTGAAAATGAGCGAGGCGCTGGCATTGCGGTACAGCAACCACATCATTTTCGTGAACAAGTTTCAACGGGAAAAATTTTCCGATAAGGTGAAGAAAAAATCATCGTATGTGCCTAACGGAATCCCGGAGGCCACACGCAGCACAGCCACCGACTTCCTCGCCAGGCACGGCATAAAGCCAGGGAAGTATGTCCTGAGCGTGGGGCGCATCACACCCGAAAAAGGCTTTGAATACCTTATCGAGGCAGCGCAGCAAATGCCCGAAATCAGCCAAGTGGTGATAGCCGGGGCAAGCGACCACGATTCCTCGTATTTTCAGACGCTCAAGCGGCTCGACACCCACGGAAAAGTGGTGTTCACCGGCTTTACATCGGGCGAAGACCTGCGCCAGCTCTACAGCCACGCGCGCCTCTATGTACTGTCGTCGGTGAACGAGGGCTTCCCGCTCGTGCTGCTCGAGGCCATGGCCTATGGGCTTCCGCTCACCGTGAGCGACATTCCTGCCACCCATCTTGTGGAATTACCACAAGCCACCTATTTCCAGAAGGCCAACGCCCAGGCCATGCGCCAGTGCATAGCCCGCCAGCTGGAGTCCAACCCACAAAGCGGCGCCCCTTCCACATACAACCTCGCTGACTTCAACTGGCAGACCATCGCCTCACGCACTCAAGCCATTCTGGAGCAAGCAGCACAAAGCCGAGAATAAAAGCCAGTAGGGACGCGAAATATCGCGTCCCTACTCTAACTTCTAATCTCTAATTTCTAATCTCTAACTTCTAATCTCTAATTTCTAATCTCTAATTTCTAATTACACATTGAAACGGAACACCACGATGTCGCCGTCCTGAAACACATAGTCTTTGCCCTCAATGTGCATCTTGCCAGCCTCCTTCACGGCAGCCTCGCTGCCATAGGCTATGTAGTCGTCATACTTGATAACCTCGGCACGGATAAAGCCCCGCTCAAAGTCGGTGTGAATCACGCCTGCGCACTGCGGAGCCTTGCTCCCCTTGTGGAAAGTCCAGGCGCGCACCTCTTTAGGCCCGGCGGTGAGGAATGTTTCGAGATTGAGCAACGCGTAGGCGCTTTTAATCAGGCGGTTCACGCCACTTTCCTTCAAGCCTATTTCCTGAAGAAACATCTGGCGCTCCTCATAGGTTTCAAGCTCAGCGATTTCACTCTCAGTTTGAGCCGCAATCACCAAGATTTGCGCATTCTCGTCCTTCACAGCCTCGCGCACCGCCTCCACATAGGCATTGCCACCGGCAGCCGCGGTGTCGTCCACATTACAAACGTAGAGCACAGGCTTGTTGGTGAGCAAAAACAGGTCGTGCGCCACCTTCTGCTCCTCCTTCGACTCAAGTTGCACCATGCGCGCGTTCTTGCCTTGCGAGAGCACATCACGGTAGCGGCTCATCACCTCAAACTGGAGCTTGGCATCGCGGTCGCCAGCTTTAGCCATCTTCTCAATGCGAGATATGCGACTTTCAATCGTCTCCAGGTCGCGGAGCTGAAGCTCTGTGTCGATCACCTCCTTGTCGCGCACAGGGTCCACGCTTCCGTCCACGTGGGTCACATTGTCGTCGTCGAAGCAGCGGAGCACATGAATGATGGCGTCGGTCTCGCGGATATTTGCCAGAAACTTATTGCCCAGGCCCTCACCCTTGCTTGCGCCCTTCACCAGGCCGGCTATGTCCACAATTTCTACGGTGGTGGGCACAATACGCTCCGGGTGCACGAGCTCGGCAAGTTTATTGAGGCGCTCATCCGGAACGGTGATAACGCCCACATTAGGCTCTATTGTACAGAAAGGGAAGTTTGCCGACTGCGCCTTGGCGTTCGACAGACAGTTGAAAAGCGTGGACTTTCCCACATTGGGAAGCCCCACGATACCACATTGGAGTGCCATATTCTTATATCATTATTTTGTTTCTGGATGCAAAGTTACAAAAAACTTTAGCATTAGCCAATCATGCGCGCCCATAGCCGTGCTCTCCGTAGCGAACACTCCCATGGCAAGCCTACCGCAATCACTAATTGACTGAAAATAATGCGTTTTTCTAAAAAAAAGAACCGAAAATGGAGACAATTGGACAAAAATGGATAAAAAATGACTAACTTTGCAAACTACAATAAAAATCTAACTCAACTACTATAAATTTAGACACAATATAATAAAAATGAGGAGTAAAACAGGAATGTCTCGCATCAAGCGATTCTTTATCCTTGTAGCCGCCACGGGCATGATTGCAGCACACAGCAGCCGAGTGATGGCGCAGGACACAAACGCCAACGATGATCGGATGGAAGTAACTCAGCCCGAAGGCTTAGACGACCTGAAGGGCATCGACATCACGTCGGGCGACATCAAGAAATATTTCTCCACAGAGCGCCCAGAAGACCTCTCAAAGCAGGTGGTCATCTACAACGTTGGAGCAAAGAAATTTCTCAACATAGGTAACTACTGGGGCACACATGCCACACTGAGCGATGTGCCACACATCTTCTGGCTTCAGCGCCACAGCGACGATAAGTACACCCACAGCGAGTATATCCGCTACCCTGAAGCTGCATCCAACGGCTTATCCAGCAACAACAAGAGCATCATCACCTCACTGCTTGAGCTCACATCGATGAAGATCGGCAGCATGGAAGGCAGTGGCAGAAGCCATTCGGCCTACACAATGGCGAAAATCGTGGGCAGCGACGGCTCGGAAAGCCCCATCACATTCACCGACCAGGCCACAGGGCAGAGCGTGACCTGCTCGGCCGACGAGCCCTACACGCCCAATGGCAACAAGTTCACCTCCGGCGACATAGCCATTGACTTCGCCAACCAGCAGTTGGCGCTGGAAATGGACCTCACAGGCGTCACAACAAGCGCGAGCCTTGAAAACATGCTCACCATTGGCCAAGACATCAGCAATTGGAATGGGGGTAGCAACACCAAGCTGCATTTCTACGCAAAGATGGACGGCAAAAACTACATATTGCGAATCCAATTTATAGATAACGGCAGGTACGCCGAAGCCACCAACAAGTATGAATTCTATTCCTCAACCCCCATCATCAAAGTGACGCTTGACGCCAACGGCCTATATGTGAACGGCGAGCGCCTGTATTACACCGGCCAGCCTATAAATGCGCCCCTTGCGCAGGCAGAAGCACTCACCGTGGCCAACACCTATGGCGGCGGCAGTGGCGCCACCCACACCGACCTGCGCCTCGTGGCACCAAAGCAAGCCTCTGCCACCGACATGCTCGCCGGCGACATCACCCTGACAGAGACCGGCACCACCACCAAGGCCACTGATGGCAAGTTTGCCCCCGATGGCGCGCTATTCCTCACGGAAAGCGATGTTAACTTCGGCTCGCAAAAGCTGATTGTGGACATCGACATGTCCACCGCCACCCATTCCACCGACAACAATGAGAACACGCTTTCCATTGGAGGCGACATCAAGACGTGGAAATCCACCACAGCCCCAAACATGCACCTATACTTCAATGGCTGGCCCCGATTCAACGACCAAGGAAAATACGACTCAAGCGTCGATTACCAAAAAGACAAAGGATACCGCTTCCATATCGACTTCACTTCGCAAAACGGACAGTATAAAGACTACACCGACCAAGCATCGAAAGACGCTGGTTCAAATAGTGAGATATTTATTCCCACAGAAAATCTTATCACCATCAGCACTGCCGATGGCGACAAGAAAGTGGTGCGCGTGGAGCTAAGTGAAGAAGGCGGCCTGTGCATAGGCGGCAAAAAAATAGAGAACTCCACCACAAAAGCATACGTGGAAGCCTTGCTGGCACTCACTCACATTCAGGTGGGTAGCGCATCAGAAACAAGAGGCATAGAAGGCAATAAATGCCACTCCACTTTCTACGGCATTCGCACGGAGAATCTATCAACCGTCTTATCCGACAAGACCCTCTCCACCACCACCACCGATGAAGGCTTCACGTCGGAGCCATTTGCATTAAGCGACTACACATTCACCACCACTATCGACGTGGCCACTTGCCAGAAGGCTGGCGAAACAGCCCTCTCCATCGGGAAGAGCCCAAGCGAATGGTACACCGCCGCTCCCGGCCATGAGAATCTGCACATGCTCTTCCACGGCAAAATGGCAGACGGAAGCTATGTGCTGCAGGTGTCGTATGCGGCCACAGGCTATAGCGATGACGTCAACACCCGCTACATAGCCTCGGCCGACGGAAAGTTCAACGTGGCATACTCCAAGAATGGCCTCTACATCAACGGCACCCCCGTATTTCTCGCCGACAATGTGTCGCTTGTAGATGCCGCAACTTACACATCAGGCAAAGAGGGAGATATAGTGCTTTACACCGCCGACGACTGCGGACACCTACTCATCGACACCGATGGCAAATACACAATCAACGAGGAGAGCGGAACAGGCATAAAGACATCGCAAAACAATTATCTCTATACAGAGGACCAGAACGGCACTTTCCCCGTGTTCATCACAATGCGAAACATCAAGGAGACCACCAGTGGCGGCAAGGAAGGTAAGTTCTTAGCCTGGACCTCGTCGAAAGACAACACAAGAAGCTATGGCAACATTGGCGTATTCACCGACCGCGGTCTGCCCGAAGACCAAAGCAACCCTGAACTGTCGCTCGGACTGGCACAATGGACGTTTGCCCCTGTGACCAACTGCACGGCCAGCACTGGCAACATCTACACCATGTCGATCACAGTGAAGCACGAAATACTCATGGAGCAGAAAGACGCCGACGCCCCTAAAGGGTTTGACATCCTGACTAAGCCAGCCGGCACAAAGCTGTATCTGGCTGCGAACCAAGACTATGTGTACTCCAACAACCTCAAAGACGAGCACAATGGCCGCTATTACGACGATTCCAGCGAGGCTCGTATCGCCGACATCAACAGCTGCGAGGGTATGGAGCTGGGCGATGAGGCACAGACCAGCGATTTTGCACACTGGAAAGTGTTCTCTCTCGCTGAATACTACAAGCTGTTTGAGAGCCAGGCAAGCGAGATGACGAAAATGGTGGACATGACGTTCTGGCTTAAAGACCCCGACTTCAAGCGCGAGCAGTCAGACCTCAAACACTGGTTCATCGACGACAATCTCGCTAACGGAAAAACACACATCGGCTACGATGAGTGCTACAAGGTAACCACCGACCAGGCAGAATACATAGGCTCAACCGACGAGCTTCACAGCGTGGCCTTCGGCAAGGCCAACAACCATGCCCGCTACATGGGCGTGGAAGTGAAAAGCCAAGGCGCCAAGGGTCGCATCTACCAAGATGTGGAAATCACTTACGCCGGCTGGTACGCAATCACCTGCCAGGGCATGAGCAACGCTGGAGCAAAACTTTTTGTGCAGATGATAGGCAATAATGGCGAAAGCTTGCCTATCACCACCCCTTTGACCTTCGTGAACAAGGCTGAGCGTGAGCGCCTGAGCGCCACAAGCTATACTGCCGATGGACTGCCAGGATGGCCATACGACTGGCTCGAAAGCGAGAAAACTGGCAAAGCAGGCATGCCTTTCTACAACGCGCTTGTAGATATCAACGACCGCAATGTCAACGATGGCGTAAACGTGGAGAAATACAGCGCGCAAGTGTCGTTCTACGTCGACTCTAAGCTGATGACAGAATATGGTGTGCAGAAAATACGCTTCGGAGTGATGCTTGACGGCGACAACACACTGGCCACCGCAAATGATGAGACGGTAGCCACCACCGACGAATGGACGGTGTTTGACAACTTCCACCTGCTCTTCGGCGGTAATTCAGAGGAGCCTTACCTCATACTCAACGAAGACAGCACCACGCTCAACTACATCACCTCCACCATTCACCACTACACACTGCGCCCGATGACACTGCACCGCACCATCGCCCAAGGCCAATGTAACACAATCATCCTGCCTGTGTCGCTCACCATGTCGCAGTTCTACGCCACTTTCGGCGAAGGAGCACAGTTAGCAGAGGCTGAAAGGATGTACGAAACAGAAAATAAGGCAAAACCCGGGTCGGGAGAAATGGTCACTTGCGTCAACTTCAAGAAAGTGACTGCCTCAAACGCTGATGATGTGATGCTGAAGGCCAACACACCCTACATCATCATCAATCCAGAGAATATTGATGGCGGCGACACTGAGGAATACGTGGCACACCTCTACACCCGTGCAAGTGGCGGAAAGGACTACATCACCGTCACCTCACCAGCACGACACTTCTTCGTGGACGACGTGACACTGGAAGGCAGAAAATTTGACGACTACGGACAGTATTACTACGAATTTCCAACCGACTACACTTTCACCGGCAGCTATTCCGACCAAGGCGTAACTTCCTATGGCACCATCTGCCAGAACTACACCACCGACGCCGATGGCAACAACACCATTATCGAAGGCCGCCCCACACTCAAAGGCTGCTACATGCTTACAAAAAACGCTTTAGTGAAAGTGGAAGATGAACAAGCTATAAAGGGATTCAGATGCTGGTTCGACATCAATTCTGAAGAAAAGAAAATCTACATCACCATTGATGATGACGTGCCCACTTCTATCACCGACATTGTGGCCGACACCAACACAGCAGTCAATAGCCGCTACGCTAAAGGTGTGTATAACCTTTTAGGCCAGAAAGTGAGCGACAACGGCAACACCGACAGTCTGTGCCCAGGCATCTACATCGTGAACGGAAAGAAAGTGGTGATCACAAAAAAATAAAAACTTCCTCCGGAGGAAATACAACAGTAACTGTGCCAACACAAAAGTTGGCACAGTTTTTCTTTATAACATAATAGACAAAAATACGCCCAATCGACCATTGCAAAATAATAACGCTATATGCAGAGCACACTCCTCCCCACACCTTCCTCTGATTTCTAACCTCTAATTTCTAACCTCCTTTTTGATTTTGACAGAAAAAAGCTATCTTTGTAGATTATAATTATTGAAAACGCAATGGACAAAGCCCCCACACTTGCCATAATAGTGCCCTGCTTCTGCGAAGAGGATGCGCTACCACGCACCAACTCCCAACTGTGCGCCTTGCTTAACAGCATGGTCACTGCCGGAGAGGTGTCGGAACGGAGCAGTGTGGTGTATGTCGACGACGGCAGCACCGATGCCACATGGGCACTGGTTAAAGGCTACGCCCATAGCCAACAGAGCGTGGGCGCCATAAAGCTGTCGGCCAATTTCGGCCATCAGAACGCCATCATCGCCGGCATGGAAGCCACACTCCATAGAGCCGACATCTTTCTGACCATCGACGCCGACCTTCAGGACGATGTGAACACCATCCCCAAAATGGTGGAAAAATATAAGGAAGGGTATGAAATCGTGTATGGCGTGCACTCTGGCCGAAAGTCCGACTCGTGGTTCAAACGCAACACCGCCCTTGCCTTCTACCGCCTGATGCACCACCTCGGCACAAAGTCGGTCTACAACCATGCCGACTTCCGCCTGATGGACCGTCGCACCGTGGGCGAGCTGCTCCGTTACCCCGAGCGCAATCTTTTCATGCGCGGCATCGTGCCGCTGCTCGGATTCAAAAGCGCCACTGTGGAATATGAGCGGAGCGAACGCACAGCAGGCACCACCAAATATCCATTCTCCAAGATGGTGAGCTTTGCCATCGACGGCATCACCTCGTTCAGCATACGGCCCGTGCGGCTGGTGCTCGCTATGGGCATTGTGTTCGTGTTCATAGCCATCATCATATTGGGCTATGTGCTATATTCAAAATTCAGCGGCCTTGCCGTGAGCGGCTGGTCGTCGATGATACTGTCGATGTGGTTTATTGGCGGCTGCGTGCTCATAGGCTTAGGCATAGTGGGCGAATACATCGGCAAAATATACATAGAGGTGAAGCACCGCCCACGCTACCACATCGACACCGTGGCAGGCGTCATTCACTCAAGCCGCACTGACAACGAATCAAAAACAAACCAACATATTAATACATTTAAGCAACGCGTATGAAGAAACAGACATTATTAGCGGCAGCCCTCCTCATGGGCTGGGGCGGTATGGCCATGTCGGCACAAGCCCCATTGTGGCTGCGAAATGCCCAAATCTCGCCCAACGGGCAAGAAATCGTGTTCACCTACAAAGGCGACCTCTACAAGGTGCCTGTGGGCGGAGGCCAAGCCCTTCAGCTCACGAGCCTGCCATCGTATGAAACCGCACCCGTATGGAGCCCCGACGGCAAGCAGATAGCCTTCGCCAGCGACCGCAAGGGCAACTTCGATGTGTATGTGATGCCCTCGCAAGGCGGCACACCCAGGCAAATCACGTTCAACTCCACGGGCGAGACCCCTACCACCTTCTCGCCCGACGGCAAGTATGTTTACTTTTATGCCTGCATTCAGGACCAGGCCAAGAGCATCATGTTCCCAAGCAGAAGCATGGCAGAACTTTACAAAGTGCCAGTGGCTGGCGGACGCACCTCACAAGTGCTGAGCACACCGGCACAGGACGTGTGCTTCGACAAGAGCGGCCGTTTCTTCCTCTATATGGACGTGAAAGGCGGCGAGGATCCTCTGCGCAAGCACCACACCTCCTCCATCACACGCGATGTGTGGCGCTACGACGTAGCCACCGGCAAGCACACCAACCTCACCAACCGTGGCGGTGAAGACCGCACGCCAGTGCTCAGCCCCGACGGCCAGACGGTGTATTTCCTAAGCGAGCGCAACGGCGGCTCATTCAACGTGTGGAAATTCCCCTTGAATAATCCGTCACAAGCAACGGCCGTCACCACATTCAAGGGCAACCCCGTGCGTGGGCTCTCCATGGCCAGCAATGGCACTCTCTGCTATTCCTATGATGGCGAAATCTACACGCAGGCCGATGGCGGCAAGCCCCAGAAAGTGGCCATCAAGCTTTTCCACGACGACGGCGACTCTATCAGCATCATCAATTACTCCCGCGGGGCCACAAGCGCAGCCGTGTCGCCCGACGGCAAACAGGTGGCATTCGTGGTGCGCGGAGAAGTGTTTGTCACCTCCACCGACTACACCACCACCAAGAAAATCACCGACACGCCAGAAGCCGAGGCCGATGTGTGCTGGGGACCCGATAACCGCACTCTCGTGTATGCAAGCGAGCGTAGCGGCAGGTGGCAGCTCATGAAAGCCACCATCAGCCGTAAAGAAGACCTCAACTTCCCTAACGCCACCATCATCAAGGAGGAAGTCATAGCTCCTGCCAAGAATGTGGACCGCAAGTCGCCACAGTTCTCGCCCGACGGCAAGAAGCTGGCGTTTATCGACGACGGCGAGCGCCTGATGGTGATGGACCTCAAGAGCAAGGCCGTGACCCAGGTGACCGACGGCAAGCAGTGGTTTGGCACCGAGGGCAGCTTCAACTACAGCTGGAGCCCCGACAGCAAATGGTTCGCGCTTGAATTCATCGGCAACGGACGCGACCCCTACAGCGACATAGGCATCGTGAGCGTGAACGGTGGCAAAATCACCAATATCACCAACAGCGCCTACATCAATCTTATGCCACGGTGGGTGCTCGACGGCGGTGCCATCATGTTTGTCAGCAATCGCTTCGGCCTGCGCAGTCAGGCCTCATGGGGCTCACAAGACGACGTGCTGCTGGCATTCGTCAATGAGGAGGCCTTCGACCGCTACCGCCTCAACAAAGAGGACATGGAACTGCTAAAGGAAAGCGAGAAGGCTGAAAAGGCAGAGGCCGACAAAGCCGCAAAAGATAAAAAAGACAAGAAAGCCGACGCCAAGAAAGAGGAGAAGACCAAAGACATAGTGGTGGAGCTCGACAAGATCAAGGACCGCGTGATTCGTGTCACCCTCAATTCAAGCGACCTCGCTGGCTGCGCTATGAGCAAAGACGGTGATGTGCTCTACTACCTCTCAAGAGTGGAGAAAGACTACGACCTCTGGAAAATGGATCTGCGCAAACAAAGCACCCAACTCATCAACAAGATGAACACCAAGTGGGCCGACATACAGACCGACAAGGACGGGAAAAACTTCTTCATTCTCGGCGGCAGCAGTATGAACAAAATGAGTGGTGACAAGCTCACTCCTATCACCTATTCTGCCACCGTGAAGATGAACCGAGCTCGCGAGCGCGAATATATGTATGAAGACGTGCACCAGCAGGTGGCACACCGCTTCTACAACACCAACATGCATGGTTGCGACTGGGAAGGCACGATTAAACACTATCGTAAGTTCTTGCCACATATCAATAACAACTACGACTTCGCCAACCTCCTAAGCGAGGTGCTTGGCGAACTCAATGCCTCGCACACTGGCGGACGCTACTACCCCAATGGAGGCGCAGAACCCACAGCGCAACTCGGACTGCTTTTCGACTGGAACTATTCAGGAAAAGGACTAAAAGTAGACAAAGTGATTGAATACGGCCCATTCGACCGCGCTAAATCGAAAGTGCGTCCTGGCACCATCATCACCAAAATTAATGGTGAAGACATCACCATAGAGCATGACTATACCTCCCTACTCAACGGTCAGATAGGAAAGAAGGTGCTTGTCACTTGCAAAAACGCCACTGGCGAATGGGAAGAAGTGGTTAAGCCTATCAGTTTGAGCGCTAACAACGCCCTTCTCTACCGCCGCTGGGTGAAACGCCAAGAAGCCCTATGTGATAGCCTATCAGGCGGACGCTTAGGTTACGTGCACCTACAGCAAATGAACGACCAGAGCTACCGCGAAATCTACAAAAAGGTGCTCGGTGAATACAACAAAAAAGATGGTATCGTAATCGACACTCGCTTCAACGGCGGTGGCCGTCTGCACGAAGACATTCAAATTCTCTTCAGCGGCGAAAAATACCTCACCCAGGTGGTGCGCGGACGCGAGTCGTGCGACATGCCAAGCCGCCGCTGGAACCGCCCCTCCATCATGCTCCAGTGCGAGGCCAACTACAGCAACGCGCACGGCACTCCATGGGTCTATAAGCACACCGGCATGGGCAAGCTCGTGGGTATGCCAGTACCAGGCACCATGACCAGCGTGAACTGGATCACAATGCAGGACGAGAGCCTCATCTTCGGCATCCCCATCATTGGCTACCGACTGGCCGACGGATCGTATCTCGAGAATCAGCAGCTCGAGCCCGACATTAAAGTGGCCAACGACCCGGCAGTGATTGTCACCGGCCGCGACCAGCAGCTTGAGGCAGCGGTGAAAGAACTGCTTCGAGAAATCGACGCCAAGAAAAAATAAGCAACAGATATAACCCGAACAGCAGTGAGCGTCGAAACTAATGAATTTCGACGCTCACTTTTTTAAAAAAAACATCTAAAAGAAAATGAGTTTACAAGAATTGATCACAGAAATCATAGGCTACACGGCATCCATTTGCATGGTGCTGGGCTATCTGCCGCAATTAGTGCGCACAGTGCGCACACGAAAGACCGACGACATCGCCCTCGGCACATTCCTGCTCATGGGCATAGGAGGACTGTTTTTCTGCATTCAGGGCTTCCTTATCAGCAACTGGCCGCTGTTTCTCTGCAACCTCTGCACCACCTCGATGAGCGCAGTGGTTTTCGCCATCAAGATGCACAACGACTTCTTCCGCGACAAAAAGGATTCGTAAAAATTCGGGATTGTGTTTAGAGGGATTTTGCCGTTTGGCGCAGGGCGAAATAGCCGAAGACACACGATAGGACGATGCCCGCCACAAACACGATGGCGGTGCTGTGCACAGGGTTGCCAAGCGCCACCAGCGGAGCCGTGAGCGCACCGCTCACGAATCCCATTGCGCCAAACAGTGCCGATGCCGTGCCCGCCTGCTTGCGTTCGCTTTCAAGAGCCATAGTGGTGGACGCAGTGAGGGTGAATCCCAAAAACAGCAACATGGCGCACAGCGCTATCTCGTAGGGCCAGAATCCCAAGTCAAGAAAGAGCACTGCAGCCTCAAGCACACTGAACACAAGCATACCCACGCAGCTCACTTTCACTCCAGTGGTGGCCTTCTTGAATTTTGCCGCGCCGCCTGCGCCCAATGCTATGAACACTCCGTTCACCGACAGCGCCAGGCTGGCCTGCATCTGCCCTGTGTAGCCATAGTGGCTCAGTATGCTCCACACCGAGGCTATGTTGCCAAAAAGAATCACTTCGGCGGTGCACTGGTGAAGCACGTAGAGCACATACTGCCTGTTGCGCGCCACCTTCCCGTAGAGGCGGAAAGTGGCGAAGAGCGGACGCCCCGTGCGCCGCCCGTCGGGCAGCGACTCTCGCAGACAGTAGGTGCCTACGGCCATCAGCAGCCCTATGCCGGCAAGCATATAGAACACGCCTTGCCAGCCCGCCACGCCAGCCACCATGCCACTGGCTACAGGAGCCACAATCGGCGCTATGCCATTGATGGTGCCCGTAACGGCTATCACCGTCATCAGCTCATGACCTTTGAAATTGTCGGCAGCAATGGAGCGAGAAATCACGATACCGCCCGCACCGCCAAAGCCCTGCGCAAAGCGCAGCACGACAAACATCTCCATGCTCGTGGCAAACGCCACCGCAAGCGAGGCAAGAAAAAACAGCGTCACCGCCATAATGAGCGGACGCCGGCGACCATACTTGTCGCTTAGCGGCCCAAGCACGAGCTGACCGGCGGCCAGTCCCGCCATGCTGGCGGTTAGCCCCATGTTTGCTACCGCCTGTGTGGAGTGGAAGTAGCTGGCCACCAATCCGAGAACCGGGCCAAGCGTGTTGTTGATCAGGGGTGCAAACGCAGTGAAAGCCCCCAACAATATTAACAGGAAAATCTTGTATCTTCTATCCATCAAAAAAAGCAGATTCACTATTCTGCCAATGTGGCACCGCCAGCCTGCTTAAATGCCAAAGGCGACATACCCGTCATTTTTCTGAAAAACTTACCCATACTCGACTGGTCGGCAAACGCATATTTATACGAAATCTCCTTCAGCGACAGACCGCTTATCAGAATCTCACGCTTCAGTTTTGAGACTAAAATTTGCGAAATCAGCTCTTTTGCGCCTTTTTCCGTTTTCTGCTTACAGATGTCGCTCAGATATTTGGTGGTGATGTTCAGACGGCTGGCATAAAATGCCACCTCGTGCTCACGGTCGCTATGATCCGACACCAGCCTCACGAAGTCGCGGAAATAGGTGTCGGCCATTGTATATACTGGCATATCGTCGGTATTGCCCGAATTCACCTCGCACTCCGCCATCACTAAAATCATGCTACGGAAAATGCTGCCCGACAGCCCCACATAGTGCTTGCTGTCCTTCATCGTGTCGTACATGTAGAGGCTCTCCATCAAGTGGTTGAGCAGTGCCCACTCCTGCGGGTCTGTCACTCGCTTCACAGGATTGGCAAAAAGCACGCCCAGCATTTTCACCGGCACGCCCACAGTAATGTCGCGCGAGAAAGAGTCGGCGAGAAGCAGCACCCACGCCTTAAAGTCGGCCGACACATTCAGAATCTTGGTTTGAAACACTTGTGCGCCCAGCATACGCGACCCCTTTTCGATGGACACATGCTGCATATCGTTTTCAATTTCTGCCTTGCCCTCTTCGCAAAGCATGAGCATATTCATCCGCGACGCATCGGGAAAGCCACTGTCCTGGTAATTCTGCACAGAGGCATCGATATGGAATATGGCATAGCCATTAGTGCGCACTATCTGTTGTAGATCAATCATCAATTTGCATTTTTGCCCACAAAAATAGACAAAACCACGGAATATTTATCCCTTTTATGCATCTTTTAACAAATTTGGCGAACAGAGAAAAACGCCAGTTTCGTGAATTGGCGGAAAATCTGTAACTTTGCACCCTAAAATCAGATTTTCACAAAGAGAAGCTCCATGTCCAATCAAAAGACTCCCACGGTAAAAATAGAAACGCTGGGCTGCAAGCTCAACTTCTCCGAGACGGCCACCATCAGCGCCTTACTTGCCAAACGCGGCATCACCCCAGCTAAAGAGGGCGATGTGCCGGCGGTGTGCGTGGTGAACACCTGCAGCGTGACCGAGCTCGCCGACAAGAAATGCCGCCAGCATATCCGTGGCCTCATCAAGCGCTACCCCGAAGCACTGATGGTGGTGACTGGCTGCTATGCGCAACTGAAAAGCCAGGAGATAGCCGCCATCGACGGCGTGGACATCGTGCTCGGCAGCGAGCAGAAGCTCCATATAGCAGAATATGTGGATCACTGGATGCAGCACCATCACAAGGAAGTGGCTGTCACCCCGCACAACCGCATCAGCCAGTTCAGTCCGTCGTGTGAGCGAGGCGACCGCACCCGCTACTGGCTAAAGGTGCAAGACGGCTGCGACTACTTCTGCACCTACTGCACCATTCCCATGGCCCGCGGCAGAAGCCGAAGCGGCACCATAGAGAGCCTTGTGGCACAAGCGCGTGAAGTGGCTGCCGAGGGTGGCAAGGAAATTGTCATCACAGGCGTGAACATAGGCGACTTCGGCAAAAACACCGGCGAGCGGCTCATCGACCTGCTCCGCGCCTTCGACGGTATCAAGGAGATAGAGCGCTTCCGCATCTCAAGCATCGAGCCCGACCTGCTCACCGACGAGATTATCGAGTTTTGCGCCCAATCGCGCGCCTTTATGCCACATTTCCACATTCCGCTCCAGTGCGGCAGCGACGCCGTGCTCCAGCTCATGCACCGGCATTACGACACCGCCCTGTTCGCACACAAGATTGAGCGCATCCGCGCCCTTATCCCACACTGCTATGTGGGTGTGGACGTGATGGTGGGCAGCCGTGGCGAGACACCTGAATATTTTGAAGAGTCGGTCAAGTTTATTGAGAGCCTGCACATGCAGCATCTCCACGTGTTTCCTTACAGCGAGCGTCCCGGCACCATGGCGCTGCGCATCCCCTACATCGTGCCCGACAAGGAGAAGAAAGAGCGCGTGGCGCGCATGATGCAGCTGAGCCAGGAGCAGGAGCGTCGCTACATAGAGCGCTTCGTCGGCACCGTGCGCCCTGTGCTGTTCGAACAGTCGCACGGCGATGTCACGATGCACGGCTTCACCGACAACTACATACGCGTGAACATCCCCCGATGCGAGGCGCTTGTCAACCAAGTGGCACCCGTGAGACTGACGCACATTTGCGACGACCTGTCGGTTAACGCTGAAGTAGTCACACCGCACTCCCCTGAATGATGATGAAAGCACGATTGCAAAACATACTGCTGGCGCCCCTCGGCTGGATGCTCCACCTGCTGGCGTTTATGCCGTGGTGGTGGATATGGCTTAACGCCGACGCGCTATATTTTATCGCCTACCACCTGCTACGCTACCGCCGAAAAATAGTGCGGAAGAACCTCGTGGACTGCTTTCCCGAAAAAAGCGCGGAGGAGATCCGCCAGATAGAGAAGCGCTTCTACCATAATTTCACCGACTATTTCTTTGAGACGGTGAAGATGCTGCACATGAGTGAGGCCGACATGAAAAAACGTATGGTGTTCCACAACGTGGATCTCGTGAAGAAAGCCTACCACGAGGGCAGAAGCACGATGATTTATGCCGCGCACTACTTCAACTGGGAATGGCTCACAAGCATATCGCTATGGTTCTCAGCCGACATGAACTCCAGCCACCACCTCGTGGGACAGGCCTACCACCCTCTTGAGAACCAGTGGTTCGACCGCTTCTTTCTTCACCTTCGCAACCGCTTCAGCACATGTATATCCAGCGGCGAGGTGCTCCGCGCCATGATTGAGGCCAAGCGTGAAGGCCGGCAGATGACACTCGGATTCCTCAGCGACCAGCACCCGCTGCCAGGACACAAGGGCGTGGTCACGGAATTCCTCCACCACCCCACCGACTTCATCAACGGCACCGAGGCCATCGCCCGGAAATTCGATATGCAGGTGCTCTACTTCCACACCCATAAGATACGAAGAGGCTATTACGAGTGCACACTCGACATGATGTGCCCCCACGCCAAGGAGCAGCCAAAAGACTCCATCACCCTGCTCTACGCGCGCATCCTTGAGCGGCACATCGCCCACGACCCCTCCATGTGGATGTGGACCCACAACCGCTGGAAGC
>DLLC01000070.1:105438-105652 GCA_002476625.1 Porphyromonadaceae bacterium UBA7572
GACCCACAACCGCTGGAAGCGTCCTGTGCAATACCCCACCACATAAAATAAGTATAAAACTGAACAATAAAAAATATGAAACCCGTAGCCGTCATTATCCTCAACTGGAATGGAGCAGCGCTGCTGCGCCGCTATCTGCCAAGTGTAATCGCCAACACCAACGCCGAAATTGCCGACGTGATAGTGGCCGACAATGGCAGCACCGATGAGAGTG
>DLLC01000070.1:105730-116628 GCA_002476625.1 Porphyromonadaceae bacterium UBA7572
TTTCCCGCCGTGAAGACGCTGCTTTTCAGCGAGAACTGGGGATTTGCCGAAGGCTACAACAAGTGCGTGAAGCAGACCGCCTACAAATACACCGTGCTGCTCAACAGCGATGTGCGCACCCCCGCTGGCTGGCTTGAGCCACTTTACGCCTATATGGAGGCGCACCACGATGTGGGGGCGGTGCAGCCCAAACTCCTGAAAGATTTCGGCCCCGACAGCACTAAGCAAGTGTTTGAATACGCAGGCGCGGCCGGTGGCTTCATCGACAAGCACGGCTATCCCTACTGCAAAGGGCGCATCTTCGGCACCGTGGAAGACGACCACGGCCAGTACGACGGGGAAGTGGCGGATATCTTCTGGGCCACGGGAGCATGCTTCATGGTGCGCAGCGAGGTGTATCTGAAAGTGGGCGGCCTCGACAAGGATTTCTTCGCGCACATGGAGGAGATCGACCTCTGCTGGCGTCTGCTCAACGCCGGCTACCGCAACTGCTGCGTGACGCAAAGCTGCGTGTACCACCTTGGCGGTGGCAGCCTGCCACAGGGCAACCCACGAAAAACCTACCTCAACTTCCGCAACAACCTGCTGCTGCTCCACAAAAACCTCCCTGCCGCCGACGCGAAGAAAACGCTTCTTGTGCGCCGACTCTACGACGCGCTCGCCTTCTTCCAAAGCGTGGCAAGCGGTCGGTTTGCCGACGCGCGCGCCATCATTCGCGCGCACCGCCACTTCCGCACCATGCGCAGGCAGTATGCGCAGCCGGCCACAGAAAATCTGCTGAATAAGTACCCCGAAGGACACCGCAACATCATCACCGACTATTACCTCCACGGCCGCAAGACCTATTCCGAGCTTCCGCTGCGCCGATAAAAAAGAAGCATGCTCACAAGCCATGCCCCGCTCCGCATCTTGCCCCCACAAGCACACGATGCATTCAATTAGTGCAGTTTTTTGGCGAAAAGTATTGACAAGGGCATCAAGATGTTGTAATTTTGCAGATAATTTAGCTTGATTGCCGATGTATGCGCCTGCTGCTTTGGCATCGTTCTATCAATAGAGGAAAAATAAACAAAACTACTAATCATACAACAATGGCTGACAACGAAAAAAACAAGTTAGGCGAAGGGGCACAGAATAATAAAGAAGTGATGCCTCTTGGCAAGACCAACTTCATCATGATTGCCGTGTGTGTATTGCTCATTGCCGTCGGGTTCTTCCTGATGACAGGCAGCGCCAACACTGGCGCCACATGGAATGCAGACGTGTTCAACTCCACCCGCACCGTAGTGGGCCCGATGGTGGCTCTCGCAGGGTTTGTTCTCCTTATTTTCGCAATCATCTACAAGAAAAAAGCATAGGCGCAATGGATTGGATACAAGCACTGATATTAGGACTTGTTCAGGGTCTTACAGAATATTTGCCCGTGAGCAGCAGTGGCCACCTTGCCATAGCCTCACACATTTTCGGCATCAACCCCGATGAGAATTTGGCGTTCACCGTCATGGTGCACGTGGCCACCGTGCTCAGCACATTCGTGATTCTGTGGAGCGAGATCGACTGGATTCTTCGCGGACTGTTCAAATTCAAGATGAACGATGAGACCAAGTATTTCCTCAACATCGTGGTGTCGATGATTCCTATCGGCATTGTGGGCGTATTCTTCAAGGACAAAGTGGAGGAAGTGTTTGGATCCGGGCTGCTGATTGTGGGCTGCATGCTCATCCTCACTGCCGCCCTGCTCACATTCTCCTACTACGCGAAGCCCCGGATAAAGAGCCAAATCACGTGGAAAGACGCCATCATCATTGGACTGGCGCAGGCTGTGGCTGTGTTGCCTGGCTTGAGCCGCTCTGGCACCACCATCGCCACAGGCCTCATGCTTGGCGACCGCAAAGAGCAAGTGGCTCAGTTCTCGTTCCTGATGGTGATTCCGCCTATTTTAGGCGAGGCGCTGCTCGACGCCATGAAGATGGCAAAAGGCGCCAACCCCTTTGGCGACATCTCCACCCTCTCACTTGTGGTGGGATTCTTGGCAGCATTCATTTCGGGTTGCCTGGCCTGCAAATGGATGATAGGCATCGTGAAAAAAGGCAAGCTCGTGTATTTCGGCATCTACTGCGCCATAGCGGGAGCGGCCACCATCATCTGCTCATTCCTCTAAACCTGCATCATGCTCAACCCTATTGAAGGAGAAATCTTCTGCGTCGACAAGCCATTGGGCTGGACCTCGTTTGCCGTGGTGAAGAAAGTGCGGGGCACGCTGCGCAAAATGCTTGGCAACGCCAATGTGAAAGTGGGGCACGCCGGCACACTCGATCCTTTGGCCACAGGCGTGCTTGTCGTGTGCACTGGCCGAAAGACCAAAGACATTGCCCGTCTGCAAGCAGGCGTGAAAGAATACATCGCCACCATCAGGCTGGGAGCCACCACCCCGTCGTTCGACCTCGAGACGGAAATCGACGCCCAGTATCCGTGGTGTCACATCACACGCCAGCAAATAGAGCAGGTGCTGCAAAGCCAATTTGTGGGCACCATCGAGCAAGTGCCGCCCAAGTTCAGTGCGTGCAAGGTGGATGGCAAGCCTGCCTATAAGCTGGCACGCAAAGGCGAAGATGTGGAAATCCGCTCCAAGACACTCACCATCGATGAGATTGAGGTGCTGGCATGCGGACTGCCTCAAGAGCCCACCTTGCAAGTGAGGGTGGTGTGCAGCAAGGGCACCTACATCCGCGCCCTGGCACGCGACATAGGCCAGGCCCTAGGAAGTGGCGGACATCTCACCGCACTTCGCCGCACACGCGTGGGCAGCGTAAATGTGGACGACTGCCGCTCTGTGGTCGACCTTCTCCAGTATCTCGAAGGCGAGACCTACGTTTCGGCCGAGGAGGCTGAAAAACGCCGCCTTGAAAAGGAGCGCGACGACAACCGAAAACGGGCCGCAGCCTTGAAAGCCAGGCAAAGAAAAGTGAGCCACGCTACTGGTAAGGCGTGAAAGAAACCAGAAATGCGTGAGGAAAATTCAGCAATCTGCCGCTTATTGCACAAAAAACAGATAACTAACAACTAACAATCATCATCACTAAATATCCCTATTTTTATGAAATTATCAGAATTTGATACCCACATGCCCAAAGAGCTCATCGCAAATGAGCCTTCCCTGCACCGCGACGAGGCTCGCATGATGGTGCTGCACCGAAAAACTGGTGAAATCGAGCATAAGGTATTCAAAGAGGTGCTCGACTACTTCAACGAGGAAGACCTTTTCGTGTTCAACAACACCCGCGTGTTCCCTGCCAAACTGGAAGGCAACAAGGAAAAGACTGGCGCGAAAATCGAGGTGTTCCTGCTGCGTGAGCTGAACGAGGAAAACAAGCTGTGGGACGTGCTGGTGGAGCCTGCACGCAAAATCCGCATCGGCAACAAGCTCTATTTCGGACTCGACGACTCGATGGTGGCTGAAGTGATCGACAACACCACCTCACGCGGCCGCACGCTCCGCTTCCTCTACGACGGACCCCACGACGAGTTCAAGGCCAATCTGTTTGCCCTCGGCAGCACCCCTCTCCCCTACTATATCGAGCGTGAAGCCACTCCAGAAGACGCCGAGCGCTACCAAACCATCTTCGCCGAAAAAGAGGGCGCTGTGGTGGCACCGTCGGCAGGGCTGCACTTTAGCCGCGAGCTGATGACACGAATGCAAATCAAAGGCGTGGATGCCGACTACCTCACCTTGCACGTGGGATTAGGCAGCTACCGGAAAATCGACGTGGAAGACCTCACCAAGCACCGCATGGACAGCGAGCAGATGGAAGTGACGCCAGAACTGTCGGAAAGGGTGAATGCCAAGCGTGACGGCGGACACAAGATTTGCGCCGTGGGCACATCGGTGCTCCGCGCCATGGAGACGTGCGTGTGCATGGGCGGGCACATCAAGGCCTACGACGGATGGACCAACAAGTTTATCTTTCCACCCTACGACTTCACCACTTGCGACGCTCTTATCAGCAACTTCCACATGCCTTTCTCCGTGATGCTGATGATTACTTGCGCATTTGGCGGCTACGAGCAGGTGATGAACGCCTACAAGGTAGCCATCGAAGAGAAATACAGCTTCGGCGCCTATGGCGACGCTATGCTTATCGTGGACTAACACATTTAATCACCATCATAAAGTGGGCGCTCCTGTCTCTGGCAAGGTGGCGCCTATTTTTATCGACGAGAATCCATTTATAGCTACATATTTATTCACACCAACTAACTGAAAACTAAACAAACGCTTAAAACGACAAAATATACATGAACAGATTTTTCACTTTACTGATTTCCGCGCTTTTCTGCACCGCAGTAAACGCCACAGAGGTCACCTACCGTGTGGCTTCGTTCAATTCCAGCACTGGCGACTTCGCGCTGGAGGCATGGGGCGAGAAGCCTAAGGGGGCTTTTGCCTATTTCTACAATGATTTCGGCGCCACAGCCGGCAATCGCTACAACCAAATTCCACGAGGCCGCCAAGCCTCGCTTGAACTATACGGCTGGAAGGGATGCGCCATTCGGAGTGTGACGTTCTCCATGTGCTCCAACAGCAAGTCGGGAAGCGTGGGCTACACCATCGTGGACGGGACATCTGAAATATCACGGCAAAGCGCCACCGGCTTCAACAGCGAGCAGTGGTTTGGCGAGTGGCTGTCGAAGGACCAGAATGTGTATGGCGAGATTGTGAAAACGCTCCATCTCCAGCCTCTCGCCACCGACACACTTATCATCTGTGTGAAGGGCGGCACAAGCGAGGGATCGGTATATCTCAATTCCATCACCATCAATTACGACGCGCCCACCGGCACCACACTGGAAAGCCCATTAGGGTGGGTGTATGAAAAGCTACAGAAGAAAAGCACCATTGCCGAAGGCGATGTGATTATGCTGTTCCGCTCTGGTGCGGCGGCTTGCGACATCGACGGCATGGCCACTTCCAGCTATCTCGACGCCATGAACATAGGCAGCACCACTGATGTCACCGAGCCTGATGTGCTCCAGTTCACTTTGGGTAGAGATAGCTCAGCATGGACCCTCACCGACCAATATGGCCGCCGGCTCGGTGCAAAAGGAGCGCAGCATCTCGCATGGGACGAGGGAGTCACCACTTGGGATATCACCATTGGCTACGACGGTGCCACCATTGCCAGCACCAACGGCAAGTATGGCACACTGCGCTTCAACGCGCCCTCTGGCAGCTATGCACGGTTCTGGAACTACACCAGCAAAAGCCTCCCATTGCCCTACGCCTATCGCCGCGTGCGCCAGAACCAGCCCGTGCCATGCACAGGCATCACCATGCCCTATCAAAGCCGCACCATAGCGCTTGGTGCGTGCGACACCATCATGGTGAAGCCAACCATTCTGCCCGTAAAAGCCACCGACAAGCGCATAGCGTGGGCAAGCAGCGACACAAGCGTGGCCACCGTGAAAAATGGCATCGTCCACCCCGTGGGCACAGGAACAGCCATTATTAAAGCCACCACAGTGAGCGGCGGGCTATCATCAGAGATGCGCATCAACGTCACAGAAAAAGCCACTAAGGGCGACATTGACGGCAATGGCACAATCGACTCAAGCGATGTGACAGCGCTCATCAACCACATACTCGGCACTGCCAGCCACGACACCAACGCATGCGACATCAACGCCGACGGCACAGTCAACATCTCCGACGTAACCGCCCTCATAACCCTCATCCTCACCTAAAAAGGAGACAAAAATAGGGGCACATCAGAATTGTGCCCCTTATTCATCATTAATTTGTGCAATGCACTAACGTTGCATCATCTGCTAATTCATTTCCATCCCTGCTACACCAAGCGCCACTACAGCAAACGCATACAGTAGGCATAGCACCACACTGGACAGTGCGCCCCACAGTGCCCATCTGCCAGCCGACTTGCTTGCCGCCAACGCTTCCTCATATCGGCCTTGGGCATAGAGCCCGCTCACCTGCGAGGCTTTCACTATGCTAACCACACCTAACGGAAGGCAGCAGAACAGCGTCACTAATATGCCCCACGCCAAATTCGTGGATGGCATGGGAGGATTATTTCTTGTGTCAAAGCCAGAATTAGGTTGTGGGCCGAAACGCGGATTTTGCTGATAGCCATAGCCTGGAGGAGGGATCTGCCCCGCAAAAAGGTAAGCCAGCGCGGGCACCTGGTTTGCGGGCTGCCAATCAGTCATGCCATCAGTCCATACCGGAGTGGTGGGTTTAAGGCCATTGAGCATCAAGTCAGACTCTTCAAAGGGGCCAACCTGCACCCCGTTAATGTGCATAAAATACTGCATAATACGTTAATTAGAAGGTTACAATTCTGTTGGATGATATTTTTTTAGAAGTTCCATGATAGGTGCCGCCTTTGCCTCCTCGCCCTTGTCGATGTAGTGCTGGCAGAGGAGCTTTGCAGGCTCAAGGCAATTGGTGGCAAAGAAGCGGCGGCTCGCCTTGTCGGCAGCCTCAAGCATCAGAACACCCTTTTCCTCGTCTTTCTCAAAGCCTTTTATGCCCTTGTAGGTCCACATGCCCACATAGGCCATACACTCAGGGTTGTTTTGCTCCACACCCTTTTTGGCATACTCCACCGCCTTCTCTTCATTGGCCGCGACGATGGTGTCGTTGCCGGCAAACGTTCTGAAACCATTTAAATACACCTCAAAAAGTTCAGCTGTGGCGTCGCCATAGCCCATGTCGCTCGCCTTCTGTATCAGCTCCAGGCTCTTGAGCTTGTCTTCCTTGGTGTCCCAAGCCGACTGCAGCGTGCAGAAGCCTTTGCGCTCCAGGGCGAAAGCCGACCCGGCGGCGATGCACTCGTCAAACATGGCATTGGCTGTCTCGGGGTCCATATCCTGATTGTAGATGATGGCGGCCAGACGCACTTTGCTGTCAATGTCGCCCTCGCCCACAGCTTTTTTCAAATATTTGCGAGCCTGGTCGTAGCGTTCGGCATCGTACCATTTTTTGCCTTCCTCCGCATTGTTAAGCACTTTAGACGGAGCAGCCACAGATGTGGTGGAGGCCTTCGTTCTTCTCGTCACTTTCTTTTTCTGAGCCATAGTGGCACCGCAAGCCAGCAGTGCAGCACACAGAATTAACGTCAGTTTTTTCATTCTATAAAACCAATTCTTTTTCGTTATTGATACTGATTGTTTTTATCACTCCCGTAAGGGTATAATGTGCAAATATGCAACTTTTTGCCAAAATCCACAACCTTTTCCTCGAAAAAAGCGCCAACGCTGCGCCACCGCACAATCTTTCAGCCTGTTTTGGGGCTCAGCAATAGGGATATTTTTCGGTAATTCTCTTGCAAGTGCCATATATAATAGGTAATTTTGTATGCTAATTATGCACACACGCGTGGGGCAAATTGCGTGCCCACCCGCCGCGAGTGCCAGCTAAGCAAATGCACAATTTATAACTAAATCATTATTAATAATTTAATTTACTAAACTACTATGTGGTTAACTAATTCTTCTGTGGGACGCAAGGTGGTGATGAGTGTCACTGGCCTTTTCTTAGTCCTTTTCGTGACCTTTCACGTGCTGATGAATGCAGTGGCTGTCTTGTCGTTCAGTGCTTACGATAAGATTTGCGAATTCCTCGGCGCTAATTGGTACGCTGTACTTGGCACTGGTGTCATCGCCCTCGGTATGGTGATTCACATCATCTACGCATTCTGGCTCACCTACCAAAACCGCAAAGCACGTGGCAACGACCGTTACGCCATTTCCAAGAAGTGGAAGAGCGTGAGCTGGGCATCACAAAACATGCTTGTGCTCGGCATCATCGTGTTCTGCTTCCTCATTCTTCACTTAGTGCAGTTCTGGGCTAAGATGCAGGTGCCCGAGCTCCTCGGCGACCATGTGATGAACGGCAAATACTATCTTCAGGCCGTATTCAGCCAGGTGTGGGTTCTCCCCGTTTACCTGATCGGCTTCGCTGCCATCTGGTTCCACATCAGCCACGGCTTCTGGAGCGCATTCCAGACCCTCGGCGTGGCCAACGACAAGTGGATCTGCCGCTGGAAAGCCACAGCATGCGCTTGGGCTACCGTAGTGTTCGTGCTCTTCGCCCTTGAAGCCTGCTACTTCACCTGGTTCTTCGCTTGCTAATCACATTTAGCCGTGAAATTTTTTTAACTTCAAAAAGAATTCAAACAATGGAAGAAAATACTAAACTCGCTCAGCCAGCTATCGATTCAAAGATTCCTGAAGGTCCTGTAGCTGAGAAATGGACTAACTATAAAGCACACCAGAAATTGGTTAACCCCGCCAACAAGCGTAAGCTCGACATCATCGTAGTGGGCACCGGCTTGGCTGGCGCATCGGCCGCTTCTACCCTTGCAGAAATGGGCTTCAACGTGCTCAACTTCTGCATTCAAGACTCTCCTCGCCGCGCTCACTCTATTGCGGCACAGGGTGGTATCAACGCAGCCAAAAACTATCAGAACGACGGCGACTCTATCTACCGCCTCTTCTACGACACCGTGAAGGGCGGCGACTACCGCGCCCGTGAGGCCAACGTGTATCGCCTCGCTGAGGTGTCGAACAACATTATCGACCAATGCGTGGAGCAAGGCGTGCCTTTCGCCCGTGAATACGGTGGCACCCTCGCCAACCGCTCTTTCGGTGGCGCACAGGTGAGCCGCACATTCTACGCCAAGGGCCAGACTGGCCAGCAGCTTCTGCTCGGCGCCTACAGCTCGCTCAACCGCCAAATCCAGATGGGCAAGGTGAAGAGCTTCAACCGCTACGAAATGCACGACGTGGTGATGATCGACGGCCGTGCCCGCGGCATCATCGCCAAAAACCTGGTGACTGGCAAATTTGAGCGTTTCGCAGCTCACGCTGTGGTAATCGCCACCGGTGGCTACGGCAACGCCTACTTCCTTTCCACCAACGCTATGGCATGTAACTGCTCAGCCGCTATCGCCTGCTACCGCAAGGGCGCATACTTCGCCAACCCCGCCTACGTGCAGATTCACCCCACCTGTATCCCTCGCCACGGCGACAAGCAGTCGAAGCTCACACTGATGTCGGAATCACTCCGCAACGACGGACGCATCTGGGTGCCTAAGAAACTCGAAGACGCCAAGGCTATCCAAGCCGGCACAAAGAAGGGCAGCGACATTCCTGAGGAAGACCGCGACTACTACCTGGAGCGCCGCTATCCTGCATTCGGCAACCTCGTGCCTCGCGACGTGGCATCACGCGCAGCAAAAGAGCGTTGCGACAAGGGCTATGGCGTGAACAACACTGGCCAAGCCGTGTTCCTCGACTTCTCTGAAGCCATCAACCGCCTCGGCATCGACGTGGTGCGCGGACGCTACGGCAACCTCTTCGACATGTATGAAGAAATCACCGACGTGAACCCTGGCGAATGCGCCAACACTATCGACGGTGTGAACTACTATAACCCTATGATGATCTACCCAGCCATCCACTACACCATGGGCGGCATCTGGGTGGACTACGAACTCCAAACCAGCGTGAAGGGTCTGTTCGCTATCGGCGAATGTAACTTCTCCGACCACGGCGCTAACCGCCTCGGCGCATCTGCTCTGATGCAAGGCTTGGCCGATGGCTACTTCGTGCTGCCTTACACTATCCAGAACTACCTCAGCGACCAAATCCAGGTGCCACGCTTCAGCACCGACGCTCCTGAGTTTGTGAAGGCGCAAGAGGCTTGCGAGAAGGAAGAACAGCGACTGATGAACATCGGTGGCAAGCGCTCCGTCGACTCTATCCACAAGGAGCTGGGCAACATCCTCTGGGAATACGCAGGCATGGGCCGCACCAAGGAAGGCCTGGAGACAGCGCTCAAAAAGCTCAAAGAGCTTCGCAAGGAGTTCAACACCAACCTCTTCATCCCTGGCACCGTGGGTGAAGGCATGAACAACGAGCTTGACAAGGCTTTCCGTCTGCAAGACTTCATCACTATGGGTGAACTCATCGCTTACGACGCACTCAACCGCAACGAATCGTGCGGTGGCCACTTCCGCGAGGAATACCAGACCGAGGAAGGCGAAGCTAAGCGCGACGACGAGAACTACTTCTACGTTTCTTGCTGGGACTACCAGGGAAGCGATGAAGCTGCTCCTAAGCTCATCAAAGAACCTCTCCACTACGAGGCAATCAAGGTTCAAACCCGTAACTACAAGTCTTAACCCACCCAACATTTAATTAAGAAAGGAAATTTACAATGGCAAATATGAAAGTAAATCTCAAGATCTGGCGTCAAGCCGGTCCAAAGGCTCAAGGTGGTTTCGTAACTTATGAGAATGTTGAAACCGACAGCGACACCTCATTCCTCGAAACTATGGACATCCTCAACGAGACCCTCGTTGAGCAAGGTGAAGAGCCTGTAATGTTCGACCACGACTGCCGCGAAGGCATCTGTGGCATGTGTTCACTCTATATCAACGGCCACCCACACGGCCCAGCCACTGGCGCAACCACTTGCCAGCTCTACATGCGTCGTTTCCACGACGGCGATGTCATCACCGTTGAGCCTTGGCGCTCGGCTGCCTTCCCTGTCATCAAGGACTGCATGGTCGACCGCTCGGCTTTCGACAAGATCATCGCTGCAGACGGTTACACCTCTGTCCGCACCGGCCAGGCCCAGGACGCCAACGCCATCCTGATCTCCAAGGACGCTGCCGACGAGGCCATGGACTGCGCTACCTGCATCGGCTGCGGTGCCTGCGTGGCCGCTTGTAAGAACGGCTCTGCCATGCTCTTTGTCTCCAGCAAGGTCAGCCAGTTTGCCCTGCTGCCCCAGGGCCGTCCTGAGGCTGCACGCCGCGCCAAGGCCATGGTGGCCAAGATGGAGGAGCTGGGCTTCGGCAACTGCACCAACA
>DLLC01000070.1:116689-117261 GCA_002476625.1 Porphyromonadaceae bacterium UBA7572
GCGAGGCTGAGTGCCCGAAGAACGAGTCGATTGCCAACATCGCTCGCCTGAACCGCGAGTTCATCAAGGCCAAGCTCGCCGACTAATCCGATTTTTAAACCCTACAAACAAAACGCCCGCAGGTGAATTTCTTCGCCTGCGGGCGTTTGTTTTTCGTGGGTTATGATTGCTTGCCTCGCATGTTTTACGGCCTTGTGGTGCCGGAAAAGGCTGTCTGGCGGGATTTGAAGGCGCGTAGAGTGGTACGCCCCGTGACGCTTTGGCGCATCGGGCTGGTCTGCGTCTCCGTAGTCCTTATTTGCAGATGTCCCTTGGCAGGTCGATGCGCAAGGGTTGCACGGCACCTTTGTACTTGCTGTCCGCATCCGCCATGGCCACCACCCAGCATGTGAACGAGCGGCGCGCGTTGTCCCATCCCGCCTCGTAGGGATAGACGCGGAAGGTGGTGTCGTCGATTTTCCTGATGGGGCCGCATATCACCTCGATGTGCAGCCTTCCCTTGCCGTGGTTGTCGGTGAGGGCCTGGTGGGAGGCGTCGGTATAGACCGGCTTCAGGTGGATGGTCACGCCGT
>DLLC01000043.1 GCA_002476625.1 Porphyromonadaceae bacterium UBA7572
TTTTGCACTATTTTTAACCAATATCCAATATTATCCAATATGTTCTTCGTAAAATCAGATTTGATAGCATTCCTAATTTTTCTTAACTTTGTAAAGTATATATAAAAAGAAAGGACATAAAAATGGTGAAAGTTGGTGATATTGTTCGCTTCCTCAACGATGTGGGGGGCGGACGTGTTGTGAGAATTGACAACTCTATGGTGTATGTGGAAGACGAGGACGGATTTGAGCGGCCAGCACAAGCACGCGAAGTGGTGATTGTGAGCCCTGCCGAATCCAAACCAAGCGCCTACGATCGTCCTCTCAAGTTCGCAAGCAAGCAGGTGGAGTCTGATGCGCCTGCCTCAAAGAAGACTGAACCAGCCGCCACAAAGCCTATTCCTTTGGTAGAGACCGAGGGTGGCGACGTGCTGAACATTGTGCTCGCCTTTGAGCCTAAGGAAATCAAGCATCTCAACACCACCACTTTCTACGCCACATTAGTGAACGACAGCAACTATTTCCTGAACGTGGGCTACATGACCCGTCGCGACGATGAAAGCACATGGCACACGCGCTACACCGGCCTTGTGGAGCCTAACATGCAGGTTGACCTTGATGAATTTGGACACGCCAACCTAAACGACATTGAGCATATAGCCGTTCAATACATTGCCTTCAAGCAAGACAAGGGCTTCAAGCTCAAAAACCCGGCGCTCGTGGAACAGAGGCTCGACTTGACCAAGTTCTATAAGCTCCACAGCTTCCACCAAAGCGAATATTTTGATGAGCCGGTGCTCTCCATCGACATTACCCGCAACGATCTGCCCGCAAAGCAGCTGCGCATCGACAGCAGCGCATTAGAGCGCGCAATGAAAGAGAAGCGCGCCGCCGACCGCCCACGCGCCAAACGCATAGAGCAGCACCACAAAAAAAGCAAAAACGCCGATATCGTGGTGCAGGATCTGCACATAGCAGAACTGCTCGACAACTTGAGTGGGCTCTCGAACAGCGATATGCTGAACGTGCAGCTCGACAAGTTTCGCGAGGTGATGGAGGCCAACAAAAAGAAAATCGGGCAGAAGATAGTGTTCATACACGGCAAAGGCGAGGGCGTGCTGCGCCGCGCACTGCTTGATGAGCTAAAGCGCAAATGGCCCCACTGCGCCGTGCAAGACGCTTCATTCCAAGAATACGGGTTTGGAGCCACACAAGTGACCATCAAGCAGCAGCATTAAAAGCTCCATTTTCCCCACACTAAGTTCATCCTATGATTATCTGGTTTTCAGGCACAGGCAACAGCAAATGGGTGGCAGAGCGGCTTGCTTCGGCTCTTGAGGAGCGACTGGTTTCCGCCGCAGAAGCGATAACACGACAGCCCGATTTACTGAATATCTCGCTCCGAAAATGCGAGCGGCTCGGTTTCGTTTTTCCTATCTACTCATGGGGCCCCGCGCCAGTCATCACTGAGATGATAAAAAGAATGCACATTGATGGCGCGCCCTGCCACTGCTTTATGGTGGCAACCTGTGGCGATGATGTGGGGCTGTCGGTGGATATTATGCGAAAAGCCTTGTTGGAGCGCGGCATCACGCTGGACAGCGCACACTCTGTACAGCTGCCCAACAACTACATCAATATGAAGGGGTTCGATGTGGACCCCTACTCCGTGCAGGAGAAGAAACTCCGTGAAGCGCCCGAAAGAGTGGCAAAAGTGGCAAGCGATATTGCCTCCGGCACATGCACCGTGGATGTGGTGAAGGGCAAGATGGCGTGGGTAAAGAGCAGAGTGATACGCCCATGGTTTTTAAGGCACGCCATTGGCGACCGGAAATTCACCGTCAGCGCCGATGCCTGCTCTCACTGCGGCGCATGCGTCAGGAATTGCCCCCTGCACAACATCACCCTCAGCGAGATGGGCACTCCAAAGTGGAATGGTGGCTGCACCATGTGCCTCAGTTGCCTACACCGCTGTCCCACCCGTGCCATACAGTATGGCAATGCCACTGCCAGCAAAGGGCGCTATTTCTTCAAGCCCAGTAGCCTGCACGAGTAACTTTTCCCGGTGGGCAGAACTATCATTCTGATGTGCGCCTATATCCCTAATGCCATAGTGATCAGCAGCGACGCATCAGTCACATCCACCACGCCATCGCCATTGATGTCGGCTCGGTCGGTGCGGATATCTGGCACGGAATTGTCGATTACATAGCTGATGAGCAAACTCACATCTGTCACATCGACCACCCCATCGGCATTCACATCACCTAAAAGCGGTTTTTCACCTCCCACTTCTCGAAGCACTTGAAGCACATACACCTTGCCAGTGCCATCGGCATTCAATTGATTAAGTGTGAGCAAATCGTACACGAAATTATCCTGAAGCCTCACCGTATCTATTTCCATTCGCGAGAAGTCAGCGTCAAACTCTCCCACAAATTGCGGCATCCCCCACTTCTGCGAGGCATCGTAAGGCATAGCGAACTTACGCTGGAAGGCATTCCACATAGCGCAGCGCACGGTGTCGATTTCCATCGCCACTGGCTTTGACAAGAAATAGTCCACAGTGTCCACCTGCTGCGGTCCGTAGAAATTAGCTGGAATATAGCTATTGATAAAGGCCGTGGTGTCGGCTTCACCAATGGCGGGAATAGCCATTGCGCCCACCTCGTGGCTCACTTTGCTTTTCAGCACCACATCAAACTCGGCAAGGCGGCGACCGGGATAATCGGCCATCTGCGCGCTGTCGAGTGGCGCAGGCAGGGTGATAGCCACCCAGTTATGCTGGGCGTATCGTCCAGAAAGGTAGTCAACCTGCCCAACAGTAGGCAGTTGGGAGTCCACACTCTTTTCTGCATCTTTTGCGTATATGGTAAGAGAGTCCGCGCTGATATGCATCACTGTGAGGTGAGCGTCTTTCAAAGAGAACTCACCGTTTTCCGGTATCCTGGCAGAGGCGAACAGCGCCGACACGGCATACGTAGGTTTCTGTTCGTTCAGCACTTTTTGTATATAGGCAAAAGTTTCATTATCGTTCACCCGGGTCTGCACGATCAAGTCATACACATAGCCATTCTTGAACTGCTCCTTATCACCGTCCATACACACAAACACGGGAGTCATCGTTCCCTCAAACTGAGGCACTCCGAAATCGGAGGCCGCATAAGGCATTTCAAAAAGCCCAGTCGATTCATTCCACATGGCGCAACGCACGGTATCGATTTCCATAGGTTTCGGGCGAACCAAGAAATAATCCACACTATCCACCACCTGCGAGCCTTTGTAGTTTGCAGGGAGGAAAGTATTCATCTTCGCTTTCGCATTCACCTCGCCAAACTCCGGCACTTCAAACGCTTCCATCTCCGGACAATTCTTCGAAAGAATCATCGCCCTCAAATTGCAAATGTAACGTCCACGCAGTTTCTGTGCCTCTTCAGCGTCGAGAGGCTCGGGCAGATAAATAGCCACCCAGTTGCTCTGGTCGTAATTGCCATCGAGAAAATCCACTTGCGTGGAATCGGGCTTGTCGGGGGTGGCATACATATTGTCATCTTTAGCGTAAATAGTGGAATAGTCATCGGAAAAGCCCATCGTAGTGAGCGTGTTGTCGGCTATCGGGTAACCGTAGCCCAATGGAATAGTCGGACATTTCAATATTTTGGCAAGCGTGAACTCCGTAGGCTTCACGCTCAAAATCTCCAATGGATATGCCACCTGCGGGCTGCCGCTATTCAGCACCACCATATCGCACACATCACCATCATGCAAGGCGGGACGAGAAGTGCCAAGTTTTGAATAGTCGGGCTTGAACGAGCCAGCGAAAGCCTTATAGCCATATTCATCAGCAAAATACGGCATCATAAAGCGTCCTGCTGTCTGGCTCCACATGGCGCAGCGCACGGTGTCGATTTCCATCGGTTTCGGCTTCACAAAGAAGTAATCTACCGAGTCCACCACCTGCGAGCCTTGGTAATTGGCAGGGATAAAGCAGTTGATCCGCTGCGTGGTGTCGCGCACGCCAGCCACCGGAGCCTCATAGCAATCCAGCGAAGGGTTCGTCTTATCGCGAAGCACACCCCTCACGCCCACAATTCGATGGCCCACATAGGCGGCTACCTGTGCGCTGTCGAGCGGCTCCGGCAAATTGAGCACCAGCCAGTTACTTTGGTCATACGTTTTTTCTCCTTTTAGCACATCCACCTGCTGATCCGTGGGAGTGTCGGGGTGAGCGTATTTCCCGCAGTCTTTCACATACAGCTCTTTTGCATTAGCCGACACCCTCATCACCACTAATGAGCTATCCATCAACTCGCAGTCCATGCCCTCCTTAAAGTGGCTGTCACCGACCACATCGGAAAGCGAGAATTGACTGGCACGCTCGTTCCACGCCTGCAATGGAAAAATGCAGCGAGAGCTGTCGGGTGCGATTTTTGTCATAGCCAATATGTCATACACACGGTTGTCGGTCAGTTTCACGCTGTCGGTCTCGTAAAGTGAGAGGTCGGCGGCGGCTGAGCCTGCGAAAGGCTTCATACCGTACTTGTCAGGATTGATGGGCATTTCCACCATCTTGTCCACACCATTCCACATCACGCCCCGAATGGTGTCGATTTCCATGGGTTTGGGACGCACAAAGAAATAATTGACACTGTCCACCACCTGCGAGCCATGAAGATTGGCTGGGATAAATGTATTAAACGCCACAGCAGTGTCGGATTCGGCAAACTGGGGCTGCTCCGATAGCAAGAATGAAGGGTTAGTCTTGCTCTCTAACTTGCCACGGAAGCACTTGATGTATTTTCCTTTGCATGAGAGCTTTTGGTCCTCGCTCAGTGGCGATGGCAGGCGAAGCGCCACCCAGTTGCTCTGGTCGTAGCTGCCACCGAGGTAATCCACTTGCGTGGAGTCGGGTCTGTCGGGAGTGGCATAGCCTCCAGCATCCTTCGCATAAATCGTGCTGCCGTCACCAGCGGCATACATCACACGAAGTGAAGGGTCGGCCACCACATAGCTATACCCCACCTTGAACGAGGGCGTGCCGAGAATCTCGGTGAAAGTGTGTTCACTCACTTTTTCTTTCAGAATTTCAAGGGGGCACACCACAGGATCACCGTCCTCATTCCATTTGGTCATGGCCACAAAGTCGTAGTAAGAGTTCACGGCAAGAATGTCGGAAGGCCGTTCGGCGTAAGAGAAATCCACTGTGGCGCAGCCCTCAAATGCGGGATTTGAGCCATCAGGCATTTCCAGCACGCCCTGCGTGGCATTCCAGTATGCGCCCTGGATAGTGTCCACTTCCATAGGCTTGGGGCGCACAAAGAAATAGTCGGTGGAGTCCACCTTCTGCGAGCCCTGGAAGTTGGCCGGGATAAAGGTGTTGATGACCACTTTATCAGGGTGTGTGGCCGCCACTGCCTCGGGCATTTTATCTG
>DLLC01000054.1:0-28770 GCA_002476625.1 Porphyromonadaceae bacterium UBA7572
AGCAATCCCCGATAGTGATATCTGGGATTTTTTTTTGCACCTATCCATATTCCCACTTATGGCAAAAATTCATCCTTGTAGGAAATGATGCCACTGAGGCCCGAATATCAATTCGATATGTGCGCCATCTGCTTAATTTTCAGATTATTTCGATGGTAATATGCTATATTTTTTATATCTTTGCACGTTCAATTAGTTGGCGGGTGCTGACCCCTTTGCCTTAACTATTATCTATTTGTATTATTGCTATTGATGTACATCGGTTTCGCAGACAGAGAAAGAAGTGAGGCCAATGCACACACTAAATTATTTCGGTAAAAAAATGAAGTCTTTAAAATTTTGGCATACACTTGCGGCCTCATTGTTGATGGGGGTGGGTATGGTGTCGGTGTTCTCTTGCACAGGTAAAGCCGGCGCAGCGTTCTTTGACGCTCATTCCGACGACACCATCGCTCCGGTTATTACCACTCGCGGACCTATGATGATTACAGCGGGCGAAGCGCACGATTCCACGTTTCTTACGCGAGGCGTGAAGTATTCCGACAATTCTGGAGCTGCCCGGCTCACCATCGACTCCTCAAAGGTGGACTGGAATCGCCAGGGCATCTATGAGGTGACTTATTCGGTGAAGGACTCCGCCCAGAATGTGACCACAGTGACCGAGCCGCTGCGTGTGGTGGGCAAGAATGAGAAAATCGTATATCTTACGTTTGACGACGGTCCATCGGTGTGTACCGATCAGATTCTTGACATTCTGCGCAGGGAGCACGTGAAGGCCACTTTCTTTGTGACCGCTCAGTTTACGCATTACCTCGACCGTCTCTCAAAAATTGCCAAAGAGGGCCATGCGGTGGCCATACACACCTATTCGCACGACTTCAAGATATACAAAAGTATGGAAGCGTATTTCTCCGACCTCAATAAAATTAACGATTTGATAGAGAAATACACGGGCAAGCGCACACGTATTCTGCGTTTCCCGGGCGGTAGCAGCAATATGGTTTACCGCAAGTATAATTCCGATCCACGGTTTATGGACCGCCTGTGTGTGGCGCTGCTCGACAGTGGCTACCAGTTTGTGGACTGGAACCTTGACTCTGGCGATGCGAGTGGAAACAACATTGCCGCCGACCGCCTTGTGCATTCCGCCTGTGGCAAATATCATAATGTGGAGTGCCTTCTGATGCACGACACTGGCGCAAAGAAGACCACCGTGACGGCTTTACCGCAAATTATACGCTATTTTAAGCAGCAAGGCTATGAATTTGGCGTGCTCAACAGCGTGGACTATGTGTGCTGGCATGGCGGTGCAAAGAAGAAAGCTCGCCTCGAGGCTTTAAGAAATGGCGGCTCTGCGCCAACGGCGGCCGACAAGACTGCAACTAAAGCGCCAGCCAAGATGACGTCCGCTGTGGCGAAGCAGAAAAAAGCCAAGAAGCCGTCGAAGAATCCCGTTGTGAAAGAAAATCCGCAGGAGAAAAAGCCACAGCATCATCATTCAGCTAAGGCCGATTCCGCCATGTGATGAAGATGCGGTTTTCCTGAAAAGAAAAAGATAGAGCTACAAGGAGGGCAGGTATGCGTGTGCACACACATACCTGCCCTCCTTGTTCTTATTGTCAAGCTGAAAAGCTGTTACTTGTCGAGGATGATGCTGATAAGTGTGGTCACGTCGGTCACGTCGATAGCGGAGTCGACATTGACGTCGCATTTGTCGTTACCGTAGTTGGCGGTGCCTAAAATGTTGTTGATGAGACTTGAGGCGTCGCTTGTGTCCACTTTTCCGTCGTCGTTCACATCGCCGCGAATAGGTTCAGGTACTGTGAGCAGGTCGCTCCAGCCGGATGCTTCGCAGTAGGCTTTGCGCATGGCCTCAGGAATGGTGATGAGGAGCGAGCCGTCGGTTTCGTTCACTGGTTTTTCGGCGTTGGTGATGAGAGTGCCGTGCAGCATGTTGCTGGAGGTCTTGCTGCCGCCAAGGCCGGCAAATGTGCCGTCGTAGCCTTTAAGAAAGCCCTTTTTCTTGAGCTCACCAGCCTTGGGCACGATGGTGCGTGTGCAAGTGAATGTGCCGCCATTCATGCTTGGTGTGGAGTAGAACACCTTTTCACCCATGGAGAGCGAGTCGGTGGTGCCAAGAATCTCCACGCAGGAAAGGGTCTTACAGCCGCGTAGCGCCTCATCGCCGATGAGGGTTACCTTTGCCGGAATTTTGATGCCGCTGATAGCGGTGCCCATAAAAGCGTAGGCTCCGATGTGGCGCACAGCGTTGCTTCCCTCAAAATTCACGGAAGCGAGGCTCGAGCAGCCCATAAACGCACCTTGCGCAATGCTGTCGGTCTCTTTAGGCAGGTTCACTTCTGTGATGCCACTGTAGGCGAATGCGTTTTTGCCAATCGTGGTGATGCCGCACTTTCCCTTGGTGAGGAACGACTTGCTTTTTTCAAAGGTGACAGAAGTGAGCGAGGCGTCGTTGTAGAAAGCCTTTTCACCGATGCCGCTCACGGGAGCGAGCATATTATAAGGAATAGTCACGCTTTTCAGCGAGGTGGCATGTGCGAAAGCGTAGTCACCGATGCCGCAAAAAGCGTCGGCATTGTCTTCGGTGATGTATTTTATCACGGTCTCGGCAATGGCGTTGTCGCTGATAAAGCCCTTCAGCATGGTGCCTATTAGCTTGATGGTGTTTCGGCTGAAGCCCATCAGTGATGAAGGTAGCTTCACCTCCTCAAGGGCGGTCATACCGTTTTTGAGTTTCTCGCTGGCTGTGGGGGCCAATTCGGTGTCGATATCAATGCCACGCCAAAAGGTTTTGGGTGGCAGCACATTAATAGGGAGGTCGAGCTTCACGGTGTCGCCCGCCGCGCTCTTTACCGCAAAATGCGCGTAGATGGTGGCGGCGGAAAGGTCGAGGTGCTTCAGCGTCTTGCGCATCTTGCTCCAGATGTAGGAGGCGTCGTCGCCCGTGTCGCCGGTGATTAGGTCGATAATGCTGCAAAGGGTGCCCTTTGTAAGATCAGCGTTGAACGCCACTAAGCTGCCGCCCACTTTCAGCGACTCAATGTCGGCAGTGCCGAAGGAGGTACCGTTTGCGGTGTTATATTGTGCCAGAGCCGTGTCGACGAGCGCCTGAAGGCCTCCAGCGGCATTCGCGGTGACAGTCACGTTCACCTTGCCACTTTCCGTGGTGGTGACAGATGCTTTTTGCGCCCAGCAGAAAAGAGTGGAGAGCGCGCAGAAAGCGATTACAAAAATTTTTTTCATATTCATTGGATTGCTTGTGTTTTTTTTGTTTCCTTGAAGACGATTGTAGATTTCAATGTGCAAAGTTAAAAGTTTTGCACTACACTACCAAATTCACAGCGCAAACATGCTCAGTCTGTGCCATTTCCGCTATAGTCTCACGAAAACGTTCAGTTTTTTGAAGCTCCGCATGCACAGAGGCTGGTGGATTTTTGAGGGGGAAAGTGGCGTGGTGTGAAAAGAATTGGTTATCTTTGCAGTTAATCACCCAGTGTGGCGTGCTCGTGCAGGCTTTGGCCACGGGCCTCGCTCTGGGTGAGGGCTACCGTGTTCTCTACTATTGAAGCTATCTATGATTGAGGTAAAAAATATCATTAAGCGCTATGGCTCTCTTGAGGTGCTCAAGGGGGTGAGCGTGAGCATCGACGATGGTGAGATTGTGTCGATCGTGGGGCCGAGTGGCGCCGGGAAGTCCACTCTCCTTCAGATAATCGGCACGCTCGACCGTCCCGACAGTGGCAGCGTGCTGTTTGGCGGCACCGATGTGCTGCGCTTGAAAGACAAGGAACTGGCGCGTTTCCGTAACCGCAACATTGGCTTTGTGTTTCAGTTTCATCAGCTGCTTCCCGAATTTACCACTCTTGAGAATGTGGCTATGCCGGCTCTTATCGGCGGTGAGAAGCGAGCGACTGCTTTCGATCGCGCCAAGGAGCTGCTGAGCTACATGAAGCTCGCTGACCGGTTCGACCATAAGCCCTCGCAGCTCTCTGGCGGTGAGCGCCAACGTGTGGCGGTGGCGCGTGCGCTGGTCAACAATCCAGCGGTGGTACTTGCCGACGAGCCTTCGGGAAGCCTCGACACGCAGAACAGGCAAGAGCTCCACAAGCTGTTTTTCACGCTGCGCGACGAGATGAAGCAGACGTTTGTGATTGTGACGCATGATGAGTCGCTCGCAGCCGACACCGACCGTGTGCTACACATGCGCGACGGCATGATTGTGCCCCCGGATTCCGAGAGCGAACTGATTGTGTGATAAAAGGCATGGGGGCTAATGCTATGGCGATGCGGAGTGTGATATATTGCGCTATTTTAGCGGTGATGATGGCGGCGTGTGATGGCGACAGCGCCGACACGGTGGAGAACACGCGCTACGACTTTGTCACCTATCTCGGCTATGCCGACGGCACTGCCCGGTGGCAATATGTGGGGCCAGGCGACTCCTGCACTCTGGATATGCTGGCAGTGATGGACCAGCCGGCAGGTATCAAGCTGGGGCAGCGTGTGCTGCTGAGCTACACGGCACCCGACGCTTCCCACCGCATAAAGGTGAAGGGCATCAACAGTGGCAATGTGGCGAGCGACTCGCTCCGTGTGAATGTGAAGCCCGTGAGCGACTATCCGAAGCACCCTCTTCGGCTTGGAGCCATATGGCGCACGGGCAATTACATAAATCTGCGGTGTGAGGTGGAATACACTGGCAAGGCGCGTGCCCTCTATCTGATGGCCGACCGTGCCACACTTGAGAGCGACACGGTGGAAGTGTATCTGGTTCATGACATCGCCGACGCGCCAGCCACCTACTTTTGGCGCACGTGCTATGGCTCATACTACGTGGGGGCTGCACTTGGAAGGAAAAACTGCCGTGTGATTCGTGTGCATGTGTGCGATTTGACTTATCCAGCGGTGAACACTTACAGCTTCAACATCAAGAAGAAGCAGAACTATTAATATATAATATACAGAGTTTTTAACAACTAAAACCCATACAAGACAATGGCTAACAACGAAAACAACAAACAGCAACAAATTCAAATTGAAGTGCCTAACGAAGAAATGCCGGGACGCTACGCCAACCTGGCCGTGATCACTCACGGACCCAACGATTTCTTTATCGATATGATTCTCCTCGCTCCAAACACCCCCAAGGCCCGTGTGCAGAGCCGTGTGATCATGACTCCTGAGAATGCCAAGCAGCTGATGTTTGCCCTTCAGCAGAATGTGCAGCAGTATGAGGCCACTTTTGGCGAAATCAATCAGCGTGTGCCAGCAGCCGGCGCCGCTGGTAATGGTGATGGCATCATCGACTTCCCTCTTCCAAAGGGCCAGGCATAAAAAGTAGAGGGTGCTTTTTCACTCCTCTCACGTTATTATTTTCAATCTGAAATTTTTTATGGAAAATCCTTTGTTTATCTATAACACGCTCACTCGCCGCAAGGAGCACTTTGTTCCGCTGAACGAGGGGTATGTGGGCATGTATGTGTGCGGCCCCACAGTGTATGGCGATCCCCATCTGGGCCACACTCGCCCAGCCATCACGTTTGATGTGCTGTTTCGCTACCTCAAATCGTTGGGCTATAAGGTGCGCTATGTGCGCAATATCACCGATGTGGGCCATCTTGAGCACGACGCTGATGAGGGCGACGATAAAATAGAGAAGAAGGCTCGCCTCGAGCAGCTTGAGCCTATGGAGATAGCCCAGTACTACACCAACCGCTACCATGCCGCCATGGATAAGCTCAACGTGCTGCCGCCCAGCATTGAGCCACATGCCACCGGACATATCATAGAGCAGGAGCAGCTTGTGAAGCAGATTCTCGACAATGGCTATGCCTATGTGAGCAACGGAAGTGTATACTTCGACATTGAGAAATATAACAAGGACCATCGCTATGGCATACTGTCGGGGCGTAATCTCGACGACATTGTGAATGCCAGCCGTAAGCTCGACGGTGTGGGCGAAAAGCATAATCAAGCCGATTTCGCACTGTGGAAGAAGGCTTCGCCCGAACACATCATGCGCTGGCCATCGCCTTGGAGCGACGGTTTCCCGGGCTGGCACTGCGAGTGCACGGCTATGGGGCGCAAATATTTAGGCAGCCACTTCGACATTCACGGCGGCGGGCTTGACTTGGTGTTCCCTCACCATGAGTGTGAGATTGCGCAGGCTGTGGCATCGCAGGGCGATGAGATGGTGCACTACTGGATGCACAACAATATGATCACCATCAACGGGCAGAAGATGGGTAAGTCGCTGGGCAACTTTATCACCCTTGCACAGTTCTTCAGCGGCGACCACCCAAGCCTTGACCAGGCTTACAGCCCGATGACCATACGTTTCTTTATACTCCAGGCTCACTACCGTGGCACGGTGGACTTCTCCAACGAGGCGCTGAAGGCTGCGGAAAAGGCGTATGAGCGTATGATGGACGGCTGGCATCGCCTGTGCGATCTGAAGGCTTCCGCCAGCACTTCTGTCAAACTCGACAAATACCGTGACCGCTGCGCAGAGGCGATGAACGACGACTTGAACACGCCTAATGTGATAGCCGCGCTGTTTGATGCCTGCAAGGTGATCAACCAAGTGAACGATGGCAATGCCACGCTCACACAAGCCGACATTGATGAGCTGAAGAGCGTGTTCCAAACTTATCTGTTTGATGTGCTTGGTGTGCGTGATGACGCAGAGGGCGGTGCCGATGGTGTGGATCTTGAGCCTTACCGCAAGGCTGTGGATTTGCTTCTCGACATTCGTAAGAGTGCCAAGGCCAACAAAGACTGGACCACTTCCGACCTTATCCGCAACAAGATGAACGAGGCGGGCTTTGAAGTGAAGGACACCAAGGACGGCTTCGAGTGGAAAGTGAAGTGAAAAGAATTTAGAAGTAAGAGGTTAGAGATTAGAAGTTAGAGGGGGCTTGAATGGGCTTAATAGTCATATTGGGCATAATGGGCCAACTTCTAACATCTAATCTCTAACTTCTCCTATTCCTATGGTTACTGTTATAGTTCCGGTATATAATGTGCGTGACTATTTGCAGCAGTGCCTTCAAAGCATTGCCGCGCAAACTTATGCGCACTTGGAGGTGATAGTGGTGGACGATGGCAGCACTGATGGGAGTGGTGCATTAGCTGACCAGTGGGCAGAAAGAGATGCGAGATTCAGAGTAGTGCACCAGGAAAATGCAGGATTGAGTGCCGCGCGTAATACTGCCCTCAATATGGTGTCGGGGCACTACATCACATTCGTTGACAGCGACGACTTCATTGCGCCACAGTTTGTGGAATCGCTTCTTCATGTTATTGAGGAAAGCGGGGCTCAGGTGGCCATTTGCGGCTGGCATGACTACACCGACGGCGCCCCTGTCCCTAAAGCCGACGGACCATGCCCTGTCACCGTTTATGCGGCAGAGGAAGCCACGGACCATATTCTCTATCAGCGCCATGCGCTCACCCATTCAGCGTGGGGCAGGCTTTTCTGCGCTGAGGTGTTTCAGAAAGTGCGGTTTCCTGAAGGACTTCTCTATGAAGACCTTGCCGTGCTTATGCCCGTGATGGAATGCGTGACCACTGTGGTCTATACCGCCCAACGGCTGTATTACTACCGGCAGCGGCCAGGGAGCATCCTCGCCACATTCAATGTGCGTCGCGCACATGTTCTCGACATTTTGGAGGATTTGGAAAGCAGGGCTCCTTTTGAATTTCCGCAGCACTTGAAGGCCATACGGAGTCGCTTGCTCAGCGCCTATTTCAATATGCTTCGTTTGGCTTCACCGCAAGAGGTGGCGTTTGCCCATATCACGGACCGCAGTTGGCAAGGGGTGAAACGCCTTCGGTGGAGTTGCTTCTTCGATTCCAATGTGCGATTTCGCAATAAGGCTGGCGTGGTGCTGTCTTTTTGTGGCCGTGCAATTCTCACCAGAGCGCTGCGGATGTTTTGATGCGCTGCGCTTTAGGGGTCAGTGTCTTTTTGAACGGAATTTTGCCTTGAGCCTTTTCCACCCGTCCACGCCCAGAATGGCTAAGCCTGCGTATTGGAAAGTTTTTGCCAGTCCAAACAGCACCACCCACAGCACACCTTTTGTGGTGGCGGAGAAGGGGAGTGCCATTTGGGCGAATGAGGCGATGTAGCACGGCAGGCAGAGCGCAAGCACCACCACGCCTGTGCGGAAATTCAGTTTCGACAGCCATTCCTTAATTTTCATAACTTGTGCAAAGTTACATTATCGGCGCAGTTTATGCAACCGTTGGGCGGCATGTTTCTGAACATTTGCACAGGAGGCGTGACAGTGCTTGCGCAGTGTGCGTTTAGTTGCCTCTTACATTATTTAAAGCGAAGCCTGATGCCGAAACTCCACATTCTGGGTGCGCCCCAGTAGCCACGAAACGACTCAAGGTCGTGGCTCTTGCCGTCGATGCCGCGCTGGATATATATGGCGTCAAATATGTTTGTGCATGTGGCAAACACATTCATGCTCAGCATGCTTGAAAAAGTGGTGTTCCATCCGATGGTGGCATTGCACACGTGGTAGGCCGGCAGCTTGTAGGCATCGCCGTCGGTTTTCGACGTGCGTGATGAAGGCTCGAAGTCGGCATACATGTTGGCGTTGGCGTCCCAAGAGAAGGTGGCGTATAGGTTGTCGGCGTGGCCTTTTCGTGGCTGAAACAGGCCCCTTACGGGTATGGTGGCCTTGATGTCGGCGCCATATTGTGTTTGTGGCGCGTCGCCCACATGGAGGTTGTTGCAATACACGTTGTATTCCTTTAGCTGCTCGCCGCTGAAGCTGTCGTAGGTTATGCCTTTGCCGCCGCTTTTCCATTTCCATGAAGCCACCATGGCGTAAGCCTTCACACGCAGCCAGCTAAATAGGCTTTGGTGTGCAGCCATCTCTATGCCCTTGTGCAGTGCGTTCAGTCCCGTCACTTGATACTTTTCGGCTGCTTCGTTGGCCCGCTTCGCGATGTTTACGGTGAGGGTCTTGTTGCGCCATGAAGCCAGATACGCCGAAAGCTCCATGCCACCGCCATTCCACGTGGCCCTGATTCCCATTTCACCGAGCAGGTTTTTCTCGTTTTTCACATCACGGGTCACGGAGAGGTCGCTCGAAGCCAAATACACGCCGGCATAAGGCAGCCTGCTGTTGAATCCGGCGTTGGCATACGCGGAAAGAGAGCCGTTCTTGCCAGGGGTGGTATTTAAGATGTGGTAGAGTGCGCCGCCTTTCACGCTGACTCCCCAGCCAGTGACCCATTGGCTCACAGCCCCGGTAGCATCGTTATGCCGGCGGTAGTTGCCGTTGAAGAGGGTGGATCCTATATGCAGGCTCCATCTGTCGGAATCGTATTTTCCCTGAATGTAGGCAGAGGCATGGTGTGTGGTGCGCCCATAGCGCGATCCGATGTAGTCACCGAGGCGGTAAGGCGTGCCGTAGTAAAGCAGGTAGTCGCTGCCTAAAAGATTGAGTATCTTCATTTTCGACCATGTGTCGAAGTACTGGTACTGGATGCCACCGAGCAGGGTTGCTGTCTCGCTTATTTTATACTCGGCCGATGCGATGGCGCCAGCCTGTGTGTGTCCGGACAGATAGTCAATCATGGCGTGTTGGCCGATATGCTCTCCGGCGTTGTCTTGTGAGGCCGTGTTCTCTCTGATGACTGCATCGAAGTCGATGTGTCCGTTGGCTGTTTGGTGTGAGATGATGTTGTTCTGGCTGTTAGCGCTCACAGTGGAGCGTCCGCCGCCATTGGCAAGGGCCAGGTAGAGTGAGTTCTTCATTGAAAAGCGGTCGCCGTTCATTAAATGCTGGAGAGTGAAATAGGGCTTGAAATAGTGGTTGCGGGCGATGGAGTATTTTTTCCCGTTGAGATAGCCCCAGTTTTTGGAGTAGCCACGGCCATATTTGTCCACCTCCGTGGCCGCTAACTCGGTGTTGCGCTGATCGTGTGTTTCGGGCGAGCCAATGGCAGTGAATATCAGAGTGTTGCTTGAACCGAAATCCTTGCTCACAGAGAGCAGGTAGGAGAGGGTTCTCACGTCAGAGCACTCTACGAAGCCTCCGCCGTCGGTGTAGCTCACAAGGGCGTTGGCGGCCCAGCCAGTGCGTGAGCGCCCCGTGCTGTAGCTGATAGCAGTCTTGAACAGTCCGTGCTCTGTGGCGGAAAAAGTGACTTCCCCAGTGGGCTGTGCCCCGTTTGAGGTCTTGGTGATAATGTTCACAAGGCCTCCCATGGCGCAGTCGGCGAGCATTGAGCTTCCCATTCCTTTCTGGATTTGAATGGCGTAGGTGGCATCGGAGAGCCCCATCCAGTTGTTCCAGTACATGGAGCCGGAGGTGAGGCCCTGGATGGGGATGCCGTTGAGTAAGATGGAAATGTTGTCTTGCTTGAAGCCGCGGATGTTGAGCGAGGCGTCGCCATAATTGCCTGTGGAGGAAGTGGCGTAGACTCCTGGCACGCCCTGCATCACTTCCACATAGTTAGGGGCGGTGGCGTGAAGGCGCAAATCCTGCGGCGTGATGGTGGTGAGGTTGAGCGAAGCGGCGCGCTCGTTGGCGAAGTTGGCGCGCACCGACACCTCTTGAAGGGTGACAGTTGAGTCGCGACGCTTGTTTGAACTGGAAGGAATAGTGTTGCTTAACTCGGTCTCGCATACGCCTCCTGCATACACGAGGGGTGCGGACATCAGAATGCCCAGCAAAAAGATACTTTTTCTCATAAATTCTTCTTTCATCCAGACTGTCACTGTCGGTACCGTAGTTGCAACGGTTCTGCCTTGTTTCGGCTCGCGGACTTTACCGCCGGTCGGGAATCACACCCTGCCCTGAAGATATGTTTAAAATTACGGCTGCAAAATTATGGAAAAGTTTTTAAAGCCGCAATAGGTATGGCGCTTTTATAGTGAGGCCAGTGCCAGTTGGCGGCCTATGAAGAGCAGCAGCAGGCCTCCTGCCACGCTCACAAGCGTGTAGATGCAGAAAGCTGTCATATTCCCGGCGCGCATCAGCGTGAGCATCTCGTTGCCAAAGGTGGAGAATGTGGTGAACCCTCCACATAGCCCAACGGTGAGCAGTGCCGCCCACCCCGACTGGAGCGTTCCGAATCGCTCCAGCAGGCCATAGATGACGCCAAACATGAGGCATCCCGCAAGATTGACGCAGACTGTGCCCGTTGCCATTCCTGCCAGTGAGCGCTCGGCCAGTGCTTGCCCGATTAAATAGCGCAAAGTGCCGCCCACAAAGCTGCCGCACCCCACTAAAAGAATATTTTGAATCATGAGTTAGAAATTTTTGCTATGGCAAAAATCGCACTCTGGATTGTGCTGTTTTGTGTGGAAAACGCACAACGCTGAGTGCGATTTGTTTTTATGCTACACAGCTGTTACTTTTTGGGGAGAGGACCGATGAAGTGCTCATACATAAGGGTGAGTGACCTCTGGAGCACTTTGCGGCTGGCGGAGCCGTTGGTGATAACCACGAAGCCGAACTTCTTCACCGGGTCGAAGAACATGGCGCTGCGCAGTCCGTAGGCGCCACCCGTGTGCCCCACAAGTTCTACGCCAGGTGTGAATTCATCGGTACGCATCAGCCCTAACCCGGCGCGCTCCTTTTCAGCCTTGTCAATGTAGGCGTTGGCATCGTCGGTGATGACCGTCTGCATGCGTCGGGCGCTTGCCTCGCTGATGACACGTGCTTTCGTCAGTGGCGACTTGCCGTAGTTCATGTGCATCATCATGTATTTTGCCAGGTCGGAAGCGGTGATTTTCACGCCACCAGCCGCCGACAGACGGGCGGTGTGCTTGCCGAGTTTGTAGTGGTCGAGCACATCTGGGCGTGCGTAGGCTTGGGGCTGTGGCACAAACACGCCATTCTGCATGGCGTAGAGCGTGGCAAAACGTGTGGTGTCGAGGTCGTCCACGCAGTGGCTGCCCTTCAGGCGGAGCGGCTTCATCACGTGCTGCACGATGTAGCTGTCGAACCGCTGGCCGGTCACTTTCTCAATCACAGCCGACAGGATATTGAATCCATAGTTGCAGTATTCATAGCCAGTGCCGGGCTTATAGTCGTTGTAGCACTTGGCGTAGTCGGGGTTGATGGCTGGGTCCACGGCGTCGAAGCTCTCCCAGTAGCCTTGTGTGTCGTTGAGGCTCGACGTGTGGCTCATTAGCATTTCAGCAGTGATGGGCACATCGGGGTATTTTGGGTTCTGCACCTTGAAGTCGAGATACTTGCTCACGTCGGCCTTGAGGTCGATTTTTCCTTTCTCCGCGAGCTGCATGATGGCGGTGGCGGTAAACGACTTCGATATGCTGGCGATGCGGAAAATGGTGGAGGGTGTCATCTCCTCGCCGCGCTCCCGGTTTTTCAGCCCGAAGCTGTGCGAGTACACAATCCTGTTGTTCTTCACCACCACCACGTTGGCGCCCACCACTTTCAGCGAGTCCATCATCGCCTCGTAGTCGGCCACAAAAGCGGTGTCGCTTACACGCACAGGCCTCTTAGCCTGCTTCTTGCCAGCAGCGCTCACGGCACCCGCCGCAAGCATCAGGCACAAAGTCAATGTTAAAATCTTCTTCATAGAGCGTCTGTTTTTATCTGTAAGTTGATAACGTGCCGTAAAATTACATTTTTTCTGGCGTTTTTACCTAATTTGGCGGTTTTTTGTTACCTAATTTGGCTGTTGAGGGGGGATGGGGTTATGAAAAAGAGACTTTGGAATGCACGGTGGTGTGCGTTTCCGAAGCCTCTCTTCGAGTTGTTTATTTTCCCTTTATGTGGGGGAGGGGCTGTTAGCGCTTTTTGCCTTTTGGCTTAGGCATACTGCCCACCTTCACGTTTTTCGCTTTCACGGCCTTTTTTTCGCCAGCTACTTTTGGCGCTACGGCTTTTGGCTCGAAGGTCTCGATTTCAAACACGAGCGTCTCGCCTGGGTTGATGGAGAACTCCCCGTTCTGGCGGCGTCCGGCGCCACGGTCGCCATAGGCGATGTCGCTTGGGAGCACGGCAATCATCTTGGCTCCTGGGCTCATCATCATCACGGCCTCCTTGAAGCCAGCCACTACGCGGCCGGTGTTGAGGGCAGTGGTGTCGCGGCTCTTGTCGAAAATAGAGCCATCCACGTGCTTGCCGGTGTAGAGCATACGCACGTCTTCATTATCGCCGTAGCATTTTCCGTTGCCTTTTTGCAGCATCTTGTACACTAAGCCAGATGCCGTCTTCACATAGCCCTCGTTAGAGGCAAGAAGCTTGGCGATGTAGTCCTCGCCCGCCTTTTTCATGGCTATGGTCTTGGGGCTGAACGTGCGAGCCATCTCCTCGGTGCTCTGTTCGAGCACTGCCATGTCGCTGTAGGCTTTGCCCACGGCGTCACGGTCAAGTCCTTTCTGCGCCACGGCCTCTTTCAGTGCGTTCACCATCACGCCTTTATCGAGAGTGACGCCATTCTGCAGCTTGTTCTGCATCATTTTCCGGGTCAGCTCCATGCCCACCGACAGTCCGCTCATGTAGCCCTGGTTGGTGGTGTCGGCCTGCATCACGATGTCGAAAGCCTTAAAGAAGTCGTCGATGTTGATATTTTTTTCTTGCTCGCTCATATAGGAGAGCACCGAGCCGAAATATTTGCCGTAGGCCTTGCTAAGAGAGTCTTGCTGCGCCTTGAATTCGGCTTCAGTGGCGGCATCGCCTGTCTGCACGCCCAATGCCATCAGCATGGCGATGGCTAAAATCATTTTCTTCATTGCTAATTAATGATAATAGTGTAGTGTATGATAAAAAAAAGTTGTTTAGTTGTTTTGCCCAGCCAGCCCTTTCGTCTCGATTTCAAACACGAGTGTCTCGTTAGGCGCAATCGACTGGTTGCCCTGGCTGCCATAGGCAATGCTGCCGGGGAGAATGCAGTAGGCCTTTGCCCCGGGGCGCATCATCGTGATCATTTCACGGAAGCCCGGCACCACATTTTGAAGTGGGAAATCCACTGCCTCGCCCTGGCTTGAGTCGAACACCTCGCCACTGACATGCTTTCCCGTGTAGGCCACTTTCACCACGTCGGTGGGCTTGAAAGTGTCGCCAGCGCCTGGCTCAATTATTTTATACACCAGTCCCGACTTGGTTTGCTTCAGTGCGGTGTCGGCCTTCATTTGGGTGGCGATAAACGCTTTGCCCTCTTCTTCCGCCGTCTGGATAGAGCCCAACTGCTTTTCAAGCGCAGGGTCGAGCTTAGCTGACTGCTCTTTCTTTCCGCAGCCCGTAAGGCTTAATACCATGGCGGCCATGAAAATCCATAGTGCTATTGTAGTTTTCATTTTTCAGTGTAGCTTGTGTGGATTAAAAGAAAACTTCCTCTCCGAGCGCACATATTCGTTAGTGTGAAAGAAAGCGCCAGAGAGGAAGATTTGTCTATTTTCGTGTCATAAATTTTATGACTTGCGCGAGGCCTTATGAGCCTTTGGCGTCGGCTAATCTATGACTGTTTTTTTTTCTGATTACCGCATGCCGCCCTGCATGGCTGCTGCCTGCTCGGCCTGCATTCTCTTCATGTCGGCCTCGGTGGCGATGTTTCCGGTTTCGATTTCAAACACGAGTGTCTCGTTTGGCGCGATGTTCTGGTTGCCCTGGTTGCCGTAGGCGAGCTTGCCAGGAATGATGCAAGTCACCTTCATGCCAGGCTTCATATAGGTGAGGATTTCCACGAAGCCCTTGATGATCTGTGACTCGTCCACTGGGAACATCACAGCCTTCGGGCTTTGGTCAAACACGCTGCCGTCCACGTGCATACCCTTGTATTTGAGCATCACTTGGTCGCCCTTCTTGAAGTTTGCGCCCTTGCCCTCTTTCTCCACTTTGTAGAGCACGCCTTGTGCGGTCTTCTTGTAGTTGCCACTCTTTTCAGCGTCTTTGTAGTATTTCACGCCTTCCTGCGCCTTCTTGCTTGCGGCTTCTTGTTGCACTTTGCTCATCAGGGTTTGAATAGTGGTCTGGAGTGTCATCATCTTAGCCTGGTCCATTTCCTTCTTGTCGGCAAACGCCTTCTTCAGCTCGGCCAGGAACAAATCCTTGTTGATGTTCATGCCTTGCTCCTTCATGGCTGTGAAGCTGCTGGCGAGCTGCGCGCCGAATTGCTGTCCCATCTGGAAGCTGCGTGCGCTGAGGGTGGTATCTGCTTCGAGGGCGCTTTCAAGTCCCTTGAGGAATTGGTCGTAGTTCACAGAGTCGGGTGATTGTTGCACTTGTCCCTTGATGCCATAACCGGCCAGAGTACCATAGGCGACGCTCAAAGAGTCTTCAGTGGGGTTGGTGCCTTCGCCCTTCTTGTTGCAGCTTGCCAAAAGAGCCACAGCTGCCAAAATGAAAAGAACTTTTTTCATAATCGTTTTGTAGAAAAATTTTTATTTTTTTTGTGTTGATTTTTATGCTTATTTCTGGCCCACTTTTAGGAGTTGCACATCGAAGATGAGGGTGGAGTTGGGCTGGATAGGCCCGGTTCCATGCTCGCCGTAAGCGAGTTCGCTTGGAATGAACAGGCGGTAGGCTGCGCCCTCGCTCATCAGCTGCAGACCCTCGACCCATCCGGGAATCACTTGTCCAACGGCGAAAGTGGCGGGCTCGCCACGCTCCACAGAACTGTCGAACACGGTGCCGTCCACCAGGCGGCCGGTGTAGTGCACGGTCACCACGTCGTTGGGGCCGGGCTTCTTGCCGTTGCCCTCCTTCACCACGAGGTATTGCAGACCGCTGGCGGTCACCTTCACGCCTTCTTGCTTGGCGTTGTTGGCCAGGTATTCCTTTCCGGCTTTAGCGTTGATCTCGCCGGCCTTGGCTTGGAGATTAGTGAAATATTCTTGTACCACTTGCTTGGCTTCGTCATAGGTCATGGCAGGCTTGCCTTCGCCATAGACGGCGCGGAGCGCGTCGGCGAAATCATCGGCATTGAGCTTGTCAACGCCCGAACCCTTGAAATTTTGGCCCATGCTCAGGCCTAATGCATAGCTAAGTTTGTCCATGTTGTAAATGTTCGTAATGTGTATCTAATATTTGAATTGTAAATTATCTGCAAAGTTAAAGTTATTTATAGTTTTGGAAGCTATTTTTTGAATAAAAAAGTTTAAATTTGCCAATAGAAAATACATTTAAATTATAATAGAGATGAAAAACTTGGTCGTATCAACAGGCGCGGGCATCAGCGCGGAGAGCGGCATCACCACATTCCGCGATTCGGGCGGCCTCTGGGAGCAATATAAGGTGGAAGACGTGGCGAGCGCCGAGGGGTTCGCGCGCAATCCTGGTCTAATCCACCGGTTCTACAACGCAAGGCGTAAGCAGCTCCTTGAAGTGGAGCCTAACGCTGCCCACCGTGGACTGGTGGAGCTGGAGAAGTATTTCCATGTGAATGTGATCACGCAGAACGTGGACAATCTGCACGAGCGCGCAGGATCCACGCATGTGCTGCATCTGCATGGCGAGCTGATGAAAGTGCGCTCACTCACACATCCCGAGCGCATGTACACGCTTCCGTGCCCCGAGTTGTCGGACAAGGGGCTGGAGACGAGCGTGGACACCGTTGACCCCTATGGCGACCATGTGCGCCCGCACATCGTGTTCTTCGGCGAGGACGTGCCCAATTTTGAGCCGGCATGCCGCATTGCCTCGCAGGCCGATATATTTGTGGTGATCGGCACCACCCTGCAGGTGTATCCTGCCGCCGCCCTGCTTCGCTATGCGCCCATAGGCGCAGAGGTTTATTACATCGACCCCCATCCGGCCGATGTGCCCAGCCATGTGCACGTGATAGCGGAGAAGGCCACCGAGGGAGTGGCAGAACTCATCAATATTCTTACTAAGTAACTCCGAGTGCATTATGACCACGAACAAGGAACAGATTCTCTGGGCTGATGATGAAATCGACCTGCTGAAGCCACACATCCTATTTTTGCAGAACAAGGGCTATGAGGTGACCACCGTGACCAATGGCCGCGATGCGCTCGACGCCATCAACCAGCAGAATTTCCATCTCATTATCCTCGATGAGAATATGCCGGGCATCAGCGGACTGGAGGCGCTTCAGCAAATCAAAATAGCCCAGCCTAACGTGCCGGTGATAATGATCACCAAGAGCGAGGAGGAGAATATCATGAACCAGGCCATAGGCAGCGAAATAGCCGACTACCTGATTAAGCCCGTGAACCCGATGCAGATTCTACTCTCTATCAAGAAGAACCTGCACAGCGACGCGCTCGTGGCGCAAAAGGCCACCAGCGACTATCAGCAGGAGTTTATGGGCATCAGCCAGCAGATAGCCATGGCCAGCACTATCGACGACTGGTATGAGCTTTACGCCAAACTCGTGCGCTGGGAGCTCACGCTCTCCAATGCCGATACGGGCATGGCCGACATGCTGCGCATGCAAAAGAAGGAGGCCAACTCCGCTTTCGCAAAAATGGTGAAGCGCTCCTATGAGAAGTGGGTTACCACTGATGAGCACCCGCTGATGAGCAACGAGGTGTTCAAGACACAGGTGTTTCCGCTTATCGATGCCGGGGAAAAGGTGTGCTTTATCGTGATCGACAATTTCCGACTCGACCAGTGGAAGACCATCAGCCCGCTGCTGAGCGACTTTTTCAATGTGGAGCGGGAGCAGCTTTACACTGCCATACTCCCCACTGCCACACAATATGCGCGTAACGCCATCTTCTCAGGGCTGATGCCCATCGACATTGAGCGGATGTTTCCCGACCTGTGGGTGGACGAGGACGAGGATGAGGGCAAGAACCTTAACGAGGCGCCCCTTATCCAGACCATTCTCGACCGCTACCGCCGAAAGTGCAAATTCTCCTACAATAAGCTCAACGACTCTGCCGCCGGCGAGCGTCTGGTGCAGCATTTCGCGCAGCTGAAGAATTTCGACCTCAATGTGATTGTGTTCAACTTCGTTGACATTCTTTCGCACGCGCGCACCGAGAGCAAGATGATTCGCGAGCTCGCCTGCACCGACGAGGCCTACCGCTCGCTCACCGTCACCTGGTTCAAGAACAGCTATGCCTTGGAGATATTCCGCCGCATAGCCGAGCAGGGCTGGAAAATTGTGCTCACCACCGACCACGGCACCACGCGCGTGGACAATGCCATCAAGGTGATTGGCGACAAGAACACCAACACTAACCTCCGCTACAAGGTGGGAAAGAACTTGAGCTACAACCCAAGGCAGGTGTATGAGATTAAGCAGCCGAAGCGATTCGGACTGCCGCTGCCCAACGTGTCGAGCTCCTATATCTTCGCCACTGGGCACGACTTCTTCGCCTATCCCAACAACTACAACCACTACGTGCAATACTACAACGACACCTTCCAGCACGGAGGCATATCAATGGAGGAGATGCTCGTGCCCCTCGTCACCCTCACCCCAAAGAAATAAAATTTTTCCCCTCCCCACACATATACACTTAACCCTTAAACAAATAATACATTATGAACAAAAAAAATTGTGAGCATTGTGATTGCTGCCGTACCATTGCTGACAGTCTCTTTGATTGGAACTGCTCAAACTTCTAAAGCGGTAGCTGCTCACAAAGGCGCAGCAAAAAACGGAGACAATAGACCTGCTAAAAAGAATTGAAACATTAGTCACTCTTAATAATGAGTTGCAGAATATTCTGATCTTTGTGAGGGGGTGGGGTGGCTGTAGAGTGGGGCGAGGTGAAAAATTTGATTATGTGGGCTACTTTCGGTAAATTTGCAGTTGGTTAGAAACATCAATAACATTACACATGAACATGAGAAAATCCCTTTTCCTGATTTTGGGACTTGCCTTGGCCGTTATGGCCAGCGCCGGCACCCGAGAAGACTTCAAGGCCAACTACAAGCAGGCTGCCAACAACTACTATGCTTATCCCGACCAAAACCTGCCCGCGCTCACCGCTGCGCCTGAGGGCTACACGCCGTTCTACATCGACCACTATGGCCGCCACGGCAGCCGCTGGCTCATTGCGCCAAAGCAGTATCATCTGGCGGTGAGGACGCTTGCCAAGGCCGACTCGGTGGGCAAACTCTCGGCACGGGGGAAGGCGGCTCTCGCCATTTTTAAAGAGGTGGAGGCTGCATCGTATAAGCGCCTCGGTGAGCTGAGCGACATCGGCGCCGAGCAGCATCAGCGCATAGCCACCCGTATGTACCGCAATTTTCCCGAGGTGTTTGCAGGCGACGCAAAGATTGATGCGCGCTCCACGGTGATTATTCGTTGCATTCTCTCGATGCAGAATGCGGTCACCACCCTCAAAGGCATTAATCCACAGCTCCGTATCACTACCGACGCCTCTGACCACGACATGTATTTCATGAACTATGACGACCCCGTGGCCAAGCGTCTGCGTGGCGATGCCTACAAGGCTGCGTCGAAGGCGCTGAAAGATAAATATCTTCACCCGAAGCGCTTGCTCAAGGTGCTGTTCACCGACTATAAGTGGGCTGCCGCCAACGTGGCCAACCCCCAAGACTTGATGGCCAATATGTTCGACCTCGTGGGCAATATGCAAAGTCACCACCAGTTTGAGAACGTGGATCTCTACAGCCTTTTCACCGAGGATGAGCGATTGAATGTGTGGGCCTACAATAATGCGCGCTGGTATTTGTCGGCAGGTTTTTCACCGCTCACCAAAAACCGCGTGCCCTACATGGAGGCCAATCTGCTGCGCAACTTCATCGCCACTGCCGACAAGGCCGTGGCCGATGGCAAAAACTGCGCTACACTCCGCTTTGGCCATGAGAGCGTGCTGCTTCCATTGGTGTGCCTGATGAATGTGAACGGCATGGGGCTCAGCACTTCCGACCTCTACTCGCTGGTGGACCGCTGGCAGAGCTATAAGGTGTTTCCGATGGCTGCCAACATGCAGTGGGTGTTCTATCGCAAGCCCGGAGCTCCTACCCTTATGAAAATCTTGCTCAACGAGCATGAGGCGTCGCTCCCCGAGGCAGTGAAGCCCGTGACTGGGCCTTATTACAAGTGGGACGACGTGAAAGCCTATCTGGAGCAAGTGCTCGCCGATGAGCCACAGGTGGAGATTCCCGCCACCGACGGTGAAGCGGAGCAGAAATAACATTACGCAAGGCTGCTTAACAATGGTTATAAGTCTGTTAGCGTGAAATTTTGTACATTTGCCGTGCATTTAGGCACTTTTGCAAGATGAAAAAGATAATGACAGCATTGGCGACCGCCCTCGTGTGCTTTGCGGCACTTGCGAATGGGCACGCCACATTCAAAGAGAAAGAGCACGACTTCGGCTACATCAAAGAGGCGAAAGGCGCTGTCTCGCACACGTTTGAGCTTAAAAACACAGGCGATAAGCCTTTGGTGATTATGCAGGTGGTCACTTCTTGTGGCTGCACGCGGCCTGATTTTCCCACTAAGCCAATAAAGCCGGGAAAAACGGCAAAAATCAAGGTCACTTTCAACCCCGCCGGACGCTCTGGCGCATTTATGAAGCCGATAAAGGTGAAAACCAGTGGCGATGAAGGGCGCACTACGCTCACGATCCGTGGCACCATTATCCCCCGAAAATGATGACCGCTCACCGACGACATATTGTCCTTTTGGCGATGGCTTGCTGCACCACTTTTATGGCGATGGCGCAAAGTGTGCCGTCGTGGTCGGAAACCACCCACGACTTTGGCAAGTTTCGCGACACGCAGAAGACCGTGAGCACTAAGATGACGGTGCGGAACACGGGCGATTCCGCTTTGGTGATCACGCGAGTGCAGACCAATTGCGGCTGCACCGTGGCAGAATACACCCGTAGGGCGATTGAGCCAGGTGACACCGGCTCTGTAACCATCACTTACAGCACGCGCGACATTCCCGGCCCTTTCCAGAAAAAAGTGTATGTATATACCAACGGCAAGCCCCGTAAATCCACGCTTACCGTAAAGGGGCAGGTGATAGGCTCGCCCGAAACCGTGGCCGACCAGTATCCTTACGGGTTTGGCCCCATTCGGCTTAATTCAGAGAACTTGCCTTTGGGCGAGCTGTATAGAGGCGACTCTCGCACAGCGTATATCAGCGGCTACAACACCGCAGGCGACACGATGCTGGTGCGTGCGGCCTCAACGAGCGGCTACCTTTCTTGCCATGTGCTGCCCGACACCATTGAGCCTGGTGGCATATTCATCGTGTCGGTTTACTGCTCTTCGGCGGGTGCGCCCCTCTGGGGCTTCAACACCCAGCCGGTGAAACTTCAGGCGCAGCCCTTAAAGGGCGGAAGCGTGAGCGAGGGCGAGTTCGGCGTGATGCTGCAAGTGAAGGAGAACTTCTCGAAAATGAGCGAGAAGCAGCGGCGTAACGCCCCAGTTATAGCGGTCTCGACCGGCAAGGTGGACTTTGAGACGTGCGCACCCAACGACCCTGTGCAGCGCACCTTCACCATCACTAACCGGGGCAAAGACAAACTGCTGATTCGGCGGCTATTTGTACCTGACGGAGAGGGCATCACTGCGGTTGCCGACAAAGACGTGCTGAAGAAGGGACAGACGGCCACCGTAACTATAACCCTCGATGCCCCCGCGCGCCACGACAGCGTGGTGAACACGAGGCTCACTATCATAGCCAACGACCCCTACACTCCACAGACGCAGGTGAGGGTAGTGGGCATAGTGAAGTGAGTATTTCTGTCGGGAATTAAAATATTGACATTTTTTGATTTAAAACAAAACAATAACAATATATACAATTTTATGGAAGATTTTCAAGATTTTCAAGGGATGCAGGACCACGATGAGCACCATCGCCCGATGCAGCATCCTGAGAACGATAAGCAATATGCAGGCCTGCAGGTGAACGCCGGCATAGAAATGCCACCGATGGTCAACCCCTACATGAAGAAGCGCAAGAAGCGTCCGCAGCTCACGGCAGCCGACTATGTGGAGGGCATTCGCAAAGGTAACCTGTCTGTGCTTGGCCAGGCCGTGACACTGGTGGAGAGTCTGATTCCGGAGCATCAGGCCGTGGCGCAGGAGGTGATAGAGAAGTGCCTTCCATACACCGGGCACAGCAAGCGCATCGGCATCACCGGCGTGCCGGGCGCGGGCAAGAGTACCTCAATAGATGTGTTCGGACTGCATGTGCTTGAAAAAGACCCTGCCAATAAATTAGCGGTGCTGGCTATTGACCCCAGTAGTGAGCGCTCAAAAGGCTCTATCCTTGGCGACAAGACCCGTATGGAGAAACTGTCGGTTCACCCTAAAGCGTTTATTCGCCCTTCACCCTCGGCTGGATCACTCGGCGGTGTGGCGCGCAAGACCCGCGAGACGATTGTGCTTTGCGAGGCTGCTGGCTATAACAACATCTTTGTCGAGACCGTAGGTGTGGGGCAGAGCGAAACCGCCGTGCACTCGATGGTGGACTTCTTCTTGCTGATTCAGCTTGCCGGCACTGGCGATGAGCTGCAAGGCATCAAACGTGGCATCATGGAAATGGCCGACGGTATCTGCATCAACAAATGCGACGGCGACAATGTGGACCGCGCCAACCTTGCCGCCACTCAGTTTCGCAGCGCGCTCCAGCTCTATCCTGTGCCGCCAAGTGGCGTGACACCTGAAGTGGTGACCTACTCAGGCTACTATGGGTATAATGTGGACAAGGTGTGGAAGATGATCGACGCCTATTTCGACGCTGTGCGCAAGAGTGGCTATTTCGAGGAAAAACGCCGGCAGCAAGAGAAATACTGGATGTATGAAACTATCAACGAGCACTTAAAGAGCCATTTCTACAACAATCCCGAAATTGATCGTCTGCTCAACATTAAACAGCAAATGGTGCTCGACAACAAGCAATCGTCGTTTATCGCCGCTGCCGATGTGCTGAAATTCTATTTCGACTCTTTGACCAACAACAATCAGTAAAAATGGTAATTCGATATGAAAAAGTTTGCTAAAATTTTAGTGGCAGCCGTAGTGGCGCTGCTGGTGGGCAGCTGCTCCATCACCCGTGAAGTGGAGAAGAATGCCTCACCCATAGCTTTCACTGAAGTGGACAATTATTTTGTGAATAATAACGCCACCCCGTCCAAACTTGTGCGTAAAGTGATCAATACCGAAAGTGAGTTCCGTGCCATTTTCGGCGAGGCCACTACAATGGGCGCTAACGGCCAGCCTACGCTAATCAACTTCAAGCGCCAGTTTGTGCTGGCAGTAGTAGCTCCCGTGACCGATACCCAGACGCAGATGTATCCACTGAGTGTGCTGCAAAACGGCAACGCCATCATATTCAACTACAAGGTGGACAAGGGCAGCAAGATGAGCTACTCTATCTGCCCGTTTGTGGCTGTGGTCATCGACCGCCCGGCAAGCGATGCGTCCTATGAAATCTATTGGAATGAAAAATAGCCCTATATCTGCATGATGAAGAAGCAATACACCTACGATTATCCACATCCTGCCGTCACGGCCGACTGCATCGCGCTCTCGCCTGAAGGCGGTGAGATGCATGTGCTGCTGGTGCAGCGCAGGAATGAGCCACACAAGGGAATGTGGGCGTTCCCGGGCGGATTTATGGAAATAGATGAAGATGCCGCAGCCGCAGCACGGCGTGAACTGCGCGAGGAGACTGGCGTGACAGCTGGCCAGATGATGCAATTGGGCGCCTACACGCGCCCCGACCGTGACCCGCGTGAGCGTGTCATCTCTATAGCTTATGTGGCGTATTTCGACAAACGGCCGGAGGTCACGGCTGGCGACGACGCTGCCAAGGCGGAGTGGTTCTCGATGAAGGATCTGCCAGAGTTGGCTTTCGACCATGCCGAGATGCTTCGTGATGTGCAGGAGCTTATCAATCCCACATAGGGCGACGGCGCATCCGTCACGATAACATAATTAATCCCACGCACAAATGAGCTTGTATGATAAAGCTCAAGGTGCGTGGGATTGCTGTTCTTTTTCCGATAGTGTGCGGTGGCAATATATCTCATCCTGTCAGTTTAGCGACAGGATGACTTCACCACATGGGGGCGTTATAACTTTTCGTTGGGATTGGCGGTGAGGCGTGGCAGCACGTAGGTGGTGTGGTCGGCGGTCACAGTCACTTCCTCGGTTTGCTCCTCGTAGCCATAGGCCTTGTATTTGAGCGTGTATTTGCCGGGCTTGAGATCGAAAAACGTGAAAATGCCGTTCCACTCCTGGTCGGTGCTGTAGGCCTTGATGTTCACGCCACGGGAGTCGTAGAGGCGCACCATGCAGCAGTTGATAGGTTTCCACTGGTCGATGCTGCCCTCGCGGTAGGTGTAGAGCGGGTGCTGCATCTTCTCGGTGGCTGACTTCACCGCGCCGGCTATGTAGCCCACCTTCTCAGGCTTGCCGCCAAAGTAGGCGCGTATGCCACGGTAGTAGCGCAGCCCTTCCAGTCGGCAGTAGTCGCGGTTGAGCAGACGCTGGCGCTCGGGGTCGTAGGTGTGGAATGAGCCTTCCACCAAGAATCCCGGGGCGCGGAACTTTAGCACAGCGTAGTAGCCGTTCACGCCTATGCGGTTGGGCTTTCCTGGGGGTGTGCCGCCCATCCAGCTAATGTCGCCCACCACAGCGGGCTTGTCGGGAGCATAATGGCTCCAGACCGACAGCGGGTTGTCGAAAGCGTAAGGCCACATCACGCGCGCCATGGAGTCGCTGTTCTCAGCGTATGGCTTGCCCGTTTCGCCACGGTGGAGCATCACCAGGTAGTTTACGGTGCTGCCGTTCACATGGGCGTTGCTGTGCATCGATAGAAAGTAGTCGGGCTTGATGGAGTCCACCTGGCAGGCGATGCGCTCCAGTCCCACAATTTGCTGCTGCCCGGTGCCGTCGTCAGCGGTTTCCACTTGGTTGAAGCGAGTGTCCACAGCATGTTCGGAAGGCAGGGCGTGGCTCTCCTGGTTCTCATTGAGGATGCCGTCGGTCATCTGGGCCTGCGTCACGTAACCGCTTCGGGTGCGGCTCATGATCACGCGTGCGCCGTCGTGACGGAGGTGTCGAGCAGCTTCCTGCGCCTTCCACAGGTTGGAACGCGTTTCGTAAAAACTCAGCGTGTCCATATACGGGTGATTGATGGTGGCTGTGGGGCGGTCGCCGGTGGTGTAGCCGCCATGGCCGGGGTTGAGGTAGATGGTTTTCCCTTTCAGTCCTTTGGCTTGTGCGCCAAATGCGCATATCAGGACGAGGGCCAAGACTAAGAATTTCTTCATCATAATGGTATGTTGTGTAATTTGAGGAGTTTGTTAATACAGACACAAAGATAGTGATAAATTGCCAAACCCTCAAAACTCCAGAAGTAACATATGTATTATGTGTAGAGTATTTCTTTTGTGCTGTTTCTTTACTTTATTGATAAACCTGTCTGTAAGAGGTGGAAACCTAAACAGTAAGAGGAGCGTATGTTGTGTTTGTTTTTTAATGTAAGATAAGTTTGTTTTTTTTGTTTGCGTTGTTGATATTTTTTGTGGTTTTATTATTTTTGTTTCGATGTTTTTTATATCTTTGCAAGTGAAAAAAATATAAAATATTGTTATGATTGAAATTATCAATATTTCGAAGTTTTCTGTAAAGCTAAAAGCGACTATACAAAAAACAGGACGTCTTGGTTTTACTATGGAGACATCAAATGTGTTGGGTTGTGAAAAAGGAATTGGTATAAGATTCGCAAGGGATACAGAAGATGATTCTGCGTTATATATGATAATTGTTGAACGTGGTGCATCAAATTCCTTTGATGTGCGCAAAGCGGGGGACTATTATTATATTCAGGCTAAACTGCTTTTTGATTCTCTTGCGTATGATTATAAAAATAATACAATTATTTTTGATCTGGTTAGACTACCAAAGCTTGATGCTTCTCTTGATGGTTGTGTTTACAAACTAATTAAAAGAGAAAGGACTAAAAATCTGAGTGGAGAATAAAATAAAAGTCCCACACAAGCGGCAACTTGATATGGGACCAAGTGTTTTCTACCGATTTTACACTTGTAAAAAGGGGCAGATTTTGATTATTTTGCAAAAATAGTAATATTTGGGTAAACCTCCAATTCCCCTAGTGATAAAATCGGACAGTTAACGGCTTTTTAGCCTTTTTAAATGTGAAATCCGTGGAATATGAAGGATTTTAATCTGTTCGGTTTCCCGAGCGAAGTACAAATGAGGACTAAATCTACCTTGCGTAGAAAGTCAAGTGTCAGTGACGAAACACCTATCCAGCACTTTCTTAAATATCGTGTGGGGGCGTTTGGAAGTCACGGGGCCATATGATGTGCCTATTATACATCGCTATAGAGTGTCAAGTTTGCCAAATTCTGTGATTCCTTTTCATGAGGCGATTAGGAGTAAAAACTTCAATTCTATTGTTCATTTTTACTTGAACGACCCTTTGTTTGTTCGAGTCTTTAGACAACCGGAAAAGTATATAGGTATATTGAAGCGTTTTAAACACGTAATTACTCCAGATTTGTCGGAATACACTGATATGCCTTTTTATTTACGATAGGGTGCATCTTGTCTGAATAGAGCGTGGGCTGCTTATTGGCAGAATAATGGAATAGACATCATATTAAATATCACTTGGTCGTTACACGACAGCTATTGTTACAGTTTTGATGGTATTCCTGAAGGGTTGGTAGTAGCAATTAGTAGTTTGGGCGTTAAAAAAAGTAATTTTAGTACAACCATGTGGCTTGATGGTTACAATAGAGCCTTAGATATTATTAAGCCGTCCCAGATTGTTAGATATGGCGAAAGAATTCCTGGCGAACGCGAAGATATCAGCGTTTATTTTGAGAATGAACATCTAAATCGTATGCGAAATGGGAAGCGGAGGTTGTACGAGTAGTAAGGTTTCATACAATATTCCTATAGAGGAGCAGGAAGGAGGAAAATGGGTAGCGGTATCCAAGAAGAATGGCATGTATGTGTATGAAATGACAGATCCAAAGCCAGCGTTAAAGCCGCCAGAACATTCAAAGTTTCCAAATAGAGTTGTCGTTATGTACCATAAGCCAACCGACAAAAGTTATGGCATTAAAAGTGTTACTCATTATGACGCTAATGGAGACCGGGATTTTGAGATTCATACAATAGGCCACAAAGGGATTAAACCGCATTTTCACTTGTGCTCAGAAAAGAATAAGTTTTCAGAACCTTTTGCTATGACAAAAGAAAAGCAAGAATTATTAGATAAAGCTATAAATTTTTAATGATATGGAATTTAATTATGAATATGTCGGGCACGATTTGTTTGGGAATCCCTATAACAAAGAGTTCCCTCCAAACATTGATAAATATGGGACTAAGTATGGAGGGTATAAAAATGCTAATAGAGAGACTCTTTTTTATGATTTTGCTATTGTGCATTATGATATTCAATTTGAGTATGAAAAGGAGAGTTATTACTTGTTGATTGAACCCACACACGCTGCTCGATGTGATGAGAATTTTAATGAAGAATACGAAGTTTTTCCAGATCCCAATACACTTATAAAAGAGTTAGTGATTGGTGACCACAAACTTGTGGAAATTATTGATGATTTGGAAAAAGTGGAGCCAGTTTAACTCTGCGTGTTTATTTCAATCTTTTCTTACGCTTTACCTATGTGATACTGGTAGGGCGTAAATTTTTTTGCTTTTTTTGATTGGATTTTTGTGTTTTTCTGGATTTGGGCTTACCTTTGCTATTGAAGTGCAGTGTGTTGCTCTTTTTGTGTTAATGCTGTACATTCTATATGGGGGTGTACCTTTATGTTTGGAGTCTGTGGGTTTAATAGCTTGATTTAAACAAATAAATACTTATGAAGAAATTGTTTTCCTTATTCTCTAAATTGGGGGGTAAGTGTGAATCATCAGTCGATGTCGAAAAAGACGCACTACGGAAAGAGGCTTGCTGTGAGGATGTGGCGTCTCGCCGCATTACTGGACATGTGACGCACTTACGAAAAAACGAGGTGTTTGTGTTTGGCAGCAATTTGCAGGGTGCGCACGCAGGTGGAGCCGCCCGCACAGCCTACAACCATTTTGGCGCTGTGTGGGGTGAAGGCATGGGTCTGCAAGGGCAGAGCTATGCCATTCCCACGATGCAGGGAGGCGTGGACACCATCAAGCCTTACGTGGACGATTTTATCAAGTTTGCCGCCGACCATCCAGAGCTGTTTTTCTACGTTACGCGCATTGGGTGTGGCATAGCCGGATTCCGCGACAAGGACATTGCGCCACTTTTTGCTTCCTGTGTGGATCTTGAGAATGTGGCGCTTCCACGAGAATTCTGGAAGATTCTTAACAGTGCTAAATAAAACGCTTTACAGTAATTAACTTTTTAACCCTTACATTGACATGATGAAACTAAAAAACGTATTTCCTTTGCTGATGGTGGCTTTACTGGTGCTCAGTGGCTGTGTTTTTGGGAAAGGCAAGTTGGAGAAAATGGTGAAAGAGGCCAATGATGAGTGCCCGCAGACGATAGACGCAGGCATGACCATTACCAGTGTGGCGCTTGATGATGACGTGGTGATATTCAATTGCAGCACCGACGGGCCTTCGTATCAGAATGTGTGCGACAATTTAGTGGAACCTGAATTTAAAAAGCTCTTTCAGAGGGATTTTGCCGGTCAGATCGACAAGGATCTGTTCAGTGAACTTGTCAGCCGCAACGTGGGTGTGAAATTCGTGTTTGAAGCCGCAGATGGGGAGAAAAAGGAGATGAATATCAGCGCAGAGGAGCTGTCAGAAGCCAAGAAGAATCCGTTGAATGGCGATGACCGCCTTGATG
>DLLC01000054.1:28803-43249 GCA_002476625.1 Porphyromonadaceae bacterium UBA7572
GATGTGCTGGTTGAAATCACAAAGAAGAAACTGCCGATTGATGGAGAGAACGGAGTGAAGGTGACAGAAGTCTCGAAGCACAGCCGCATATTGTTCATAACGTCAGATCTCTCAAATTCCGACATTTCCAAAGAGCAGTTGAAACAAAATCTTGCTCATTTAACCGCAGCCAGCATGTTTACAAAGGACGATCTTGAGACAGATCCGTTGATGCTGGAGGCCGTGAAAAGGGGGTATGATGTGGAGTTTGTGTATAAGAGCGACAAGTTTGCCGGCACTGAGCAGCTTCATTTCTCGAATTATTCCCTTAAAAAGGTGCTTGGCAATTATTAATCCGGTGTGGGGGGGAGATATCGCTCACCCGGTGATTTTTTTGTACAGGCAAACATTTGATTGTTAAATAATAAATATGGACGCGGCACGCCGCGCCCATATTTATTATTATTATGCGTGATGTGGTGGCGTTAGAACATGGCGGCCACTCGGCGCACGGCTTCCACAAAGCGGTGCACTTCGTCGAGCGTGTTGTAGATGGCAAACGATGCCCTCACCATTCCTTGCACGCCATAGCGGTTCATCAGTGGCTGTGCGCAATGGTGGCCTGTGCGCACCTCAAAACCGAGTTTGTCGAGCAGCAGTCCCATGTCGTAGCTGTTGATGTCGCCCACCAGGAATGAAATGACGGCGGCTTTATTCTGCGCTGTGCCGAATATGCGCATGCCGTCGATGCTGAGCATCTCTCGCGTGGCTTCCTCCACAAGCTGGCGCTCATGGGCGGCAATGCTTTCGATGCCCAGGCTGCCAATATAGTCGAGAGCCGCGCCAAATGCCGCGATGCCCACATAGTCGGGTGTGCCCGCCTCAAACTTGAATGGGAGGTCGGCATAGGTGGTGCGCTCGAAGCTGACGGTGCTGATCATCTCGCCGCCGCCTTGATATGGCGACATGGAGGCAAGGCGGAATTTCTTGCCATAGAGCACGCCCACGCCTGTGGGGCCATACATCTTGTGTGCCGAGAATGCGTAGAAATCGCAGTCGAGGTCGCGCACGTCAATGGCAATGTGCGGAGCGGCCTGTGCGCCATCAACCAGCACTGGCACTCCATGCCGGTGCGCAATGGCAATCATCTCTTTCACAGGGTTGATCGTGCCCAGCACATTCGACACATGGGCCAATGCCACAAATCGGGTCTGGTCGGTGAATAGGTCGGCATACTCCTCCAGGTTCACCTCGCCGGCATCGCTAATGGGCACCACGCGTATGCGTATGCGCTTTTCCTTGCCGATGAGCTGCCAAGGCACGATGTTGCTGTGGTGTTCCATGGTGGTGAGGATAATTTCGTCGCCGTTGCACAGGCGGTCGCCATAGGTGGCCGCCACCAGGTTGATAGCCTCTGTGGTGCCTCTGGTAAACACGATTTCCTCAACTGACGAGGCATTGATGAATGCGCGCACTTTCTCGCGGGTGGCCTCCACCATATCGGTGGCCTCTCCCGAAAGCGTGTGCACGCCACGGTGCACATTGGCGCGGTGGTGGTAATACATGTCGTCGATGGCTTCCACCACACATTTAGGAGCCTGCGAGGTGGCCGCATTGTCGAAGTACACCATTTGGTGGCCATCGATCTGGCGCTGAAGAATGGGGTAGTCTGCTCTGATTGTATTGATTTTCGATTCGTCGAACATATATATTATTTATAGTAGTTTTTTTGTAAGGTGGGTGCTTTTTTATGTGTTTTTAATTTTGCTGCCGGCAGTTTGACGCAGAGCATTCGCCACAGGTGGCGAGCTGACCACGAAATCGCTTCTCCACGAGGTGGTGCAGACGGTCTTTCAGCGCAGGAAGGCGCACTGCGTCGATCACATCGCTCATGAAAGCCTGCATCAGCAGCTGGCGCGCCTCCGCCTCGCTGATGCCGCGAGAGCGCATGTAGAACAGCGCCTCCTCGTCAAGCTGTCCGGTGGCAGAGCCGTGTGAGCAGTTCACGTCGTCGGTGTAGATTTCGAGTTGTGGCTTGCTGTACATCTTGGCGCTTGCAGACGCCACAAGATTGCGGTTGCCCTGGTATGCCACAGTGCGGGGGCAATTTTCCTTCACGAGGATTTTGCCGGCGAATGCGCCAATGGCGTGGTCGGCCAGCACGTATTTAAACATTTCGTTGCTCACGCAGCGTGGCGCGTTGTGGCTGATGAAGGTGTGGTTGTCGATATGCTGTGCGGCAGATGCCACTGTCATGCCGAGAAGGTGTGTCTCGGCGTGCTCGCCGTTGATTTCCACATAATAGTCGTTGCGCGTGAGCCCGTTGAGCAGCGTGATACCGTCAATCAGCACATTGGAGCCTTCCTCTTGGCTGACGAACACCGACGACACGCGGTGTGTGCCGGCGCCTGTTTCTTCCAAGTCGTAGTAGTCGAACATTGCGCCCTTCTTCGCCACGATCTCCACCACTTGGCTCGACAGGTAGGCGTGCTCGGTGTCTTGTGTGTGGTCGCACACCAGCAGTTTGGCTTGTGCGCCTTCTTCGAGCACCACTAAGATGCGGCGCAACGCCATCACAGGGGCGGCAGCGTTGAAAATGTTCACCAGTTGGATAGGCTTTTCCACCACCACGCCTTTCGGCACATAGATGAGCATGCCGTCTTGTGCGAGCAGGGTGTTGAGTGCCACCTCTGGCTTCTGGATGTTGGCGAGCGTGCCGAGATGCTGCGAGAGCACTTCGGGGTGCGAGGCCTGTGCCTGTGCGAAACTCTCCACCACCAGGCCATGTTGAGTGTTGCGCGCTGCGGTGCGGCTTTCTGCAAAAATGTCGTTGAAGAAGAAGTAGAGGCACGTGCTCATGTTGGGCACATCGCACCGAAACGATGCGGTCACGTCGGGTGCGAATGGCACACGATTGATGTTCACCCCATAGTCGGGCGCAAACACCTTCTCCAAGTCGGTGGCCTCATAGTCGTCTTGCCCTTTTCGGGGCAAGGAAGCTCCGTCGAGGGCGGCGAGCGCACTGGCGCGCAGTGCATTCATTGCCTCTGGCGCATGGCTGTGGATGGCTTCGGAGTGCTGCCGGTAGAGGTCGATGTATTGTGTGAGTGAATTTGCCATAGTGTGTTACTCTCCTTTTTTGTCCACTTGTTCCTTAATCCAGTCGTAGCCTTTTTCCTCAAGCTCCATCACCAGCTCAGGGCCGGCGCTCATCACGATGCGCCCCTTGTAGAGCACATGCACAAAATCGGGCTTGATATAGTCGAGCAGGCGCTGGTAGTGGGTGATGACGATGGTGGCATTGTTGGCGGTTTTCAGCGTGTTCACGCCTTCAGCCACAATGCGCAGCGCATCAATGTCGAGGCCGCTGTCGGTCTCGTCGAGAATGCTCAGCTTAGGCTCCAGCATAGCCATCTGGAAAATTTCGTTGCGCTTCTTCTCACCGCCAGAGAATCCTTCGTTCACGGCGCGTGAGGCCAGTTTGCCGTCGAGCTGCACCACGGCGCGCTTCTCACGCATCAGCTTCAGGAAGTCGCTGGCGCCAAGCGGCTCCTGGCCGTAGTATTTGCGTTTTTCATTAATGGCGGCGCGCATGAAGTTCACCATCGACACCCCCGGGATTTCCACCGGGTACTGGAAACTGAGAAACAGCCCTTCGTGGGCGCGGTCTTCTGGCGACATGGCTAGCAGGTCCTTGCCGTTGAACTGCACCTCGCCACCAGTCACGGTGTAGGCTGGATTGCCGGTGAGCACCGCGCTGAGCGTGCTTTTGCCAGAGCCGTTAGGCCCCATGATGGCATGAACTTCACCCGGCTTCACCGTGAGGTTGATGCCTTTTAAAATCTCCTTGCCTTCGATAGAAGCGCGTAAGTTTTTTATGTTAAGCATATTGCACATTTGTTATGTGTGATGATTGTTTCTGATTTTTATTATTTTTTTTGGCGAGGTTTCTTGAGGCTCAATAGGCATAATATGCATAATAGGCTCAATAGGTAACCCTCTAACTTCTAATTTCTAACATCCTATCCCACGCTGCCTTCGAGCGATATGCTGAGGAGCTTTTGTGCCTCCACTGCAAATTCCATAGGCAGCTTTGCCATCACCTCCTTGGCGTAGCCGTTCACGATAAGTCCCACGGCATCCTCGGTGCTGATGCCACGCTGGTTGCAGTAGAAAATCTGCTCCTCGTTAATTTTGCTGGTGGTGGCCTCGTGCTCCACTACTGAAGAGTCGTTGCCCACCTCAATCACGGGGAATGTGTGCGCTCCGCTTGTGGGCGTGAGCAGCAGGCTGTCGCACTGGGTGTAGTTGCGGCAGCCGGTGGCCTTCGGCGCTATTTTCACCATGCCGCGGTAGCTGTTTTGGCTAAAGCCTGCGGATATGCCTTTCGACACGATGGTGCTGCGGCTGTTCTTGCCCAAGTGAATCATCTTGGTGCCGGTGTCGGCTTCTTGTCGGTTGCGCGTGAGCGCCACCGAGTAGAACTCGCCCACGGAATTGTCGCCTGCAAGGATGCAGCTGGGATATTTCCATGTGATGGCCGAGCCAGTCTCCACTTGCGTCCACGACAGCTTGCTGTGGTCGCCACGGCAGAGTCCGCGCTTAGTCACGAGGTTGTAGATGCCGCCACGGCCGTCCTTGTCGCCCGGATACCAGTTCTGAACGGTGCTGTACTTCACTTCGGCGCGCTCCTCCACCACGATTTCCACGATGGCTGCATGGAGTTGGTTCTCGTCGCGCTGTGGCGCGGTGCAGCCTTCGAGGTAGGATACGTAGCTGTCGTCGTCGGCCACAATCAGCGTGCGCTCAAACTGCCCGGTCTGCGCGGCGTTGATGCGGAAGTATGAGGAAAGCTCCATGGGGCAGCGCACCCCTTTGGGAATGTAAACGAACGAGCCGTCGCTGAACACCGCTGAGTTGAGCGCCGCATAGAAATTATCGGTGTAGGGTACCACTGTGCCCATGTATTTTTTCACCAGGTCGGGATAGTCTTTCACCGCCTCGCTGATGGAGCAGAATATCACGCCCAGCTCAGCGAGCTTCTCGCGGTAGGTGGTGTGCACGCTCACACTGTCCATGATGGCGTCCACCGCCATGCCCGACAGGCGCAACTGCTCTTCAAGGGGGATACCGAGCTTGTCGAAGGTTTTTTTCACTTCGGGGTCGATTTCCTTTTGCTTATTGTGGCGGCGGGGGGCCGCGTAATAGCTGATGTCCTGAAAGTCGATGTCGGGAATGTGCACATGCCCCCACTTGGGCTGTGGCAGGGTGAGCCAGTGGCGGAACGCCTTCAGGCGGAAGTTGAGCAGCCATTCCGGCTCGCCTTTCAGCTTGGAGATGTTGCGCACCACATCCTCGTTCAGCCCCTTGGGGATGACGGAGGTCTCCACATCGGTCACGAAGCCATATTTATATTCCTCGCCAGCAGCCTCGCTGATGATTTTCTTTTCTTCGTCTTTCTTATTTCCTTGAACTGGATTCATTATTGCTGTATCATTGTGGCGCTCAGATGCTTTGTGGCAAGCTGGCTCCACATTTCTAATTTCAAAGTGTTTAGCCTACAAAATTACACATTTTTTTTGAGATTAGCAGTATCTGTGCAGTCAACTGCGCTTCTTGTGTGTGGCTTTTGTGGCACGGAGGAATTTTTTTGTAATTTTGGGATATGATACAGAAAAATGAACATTCGCTTTTCCGCTTGCTTGAGTGGCCTCGCGGTGCTGGAAATGTGGTGGCGTTCAATACGCTGCGCGGAATGCCATCCGCTACCGACCCTTACAGTGAGCTTAACCTTTGCCACTACACGGGCGATGCCCCAGCGCATGTGAGGGCCGGGCGTGAGGCGCTGTGCGTGGCATTGCATATCGACGCCGACCATCTGGTGATGCCCCGCCAGACCCACACTTGTAATGTGGCGGTGGTGGACGAGGCGCTGATGGCGCTGTCGGCTGAGCAGCGCATGGCGCGCTTGCAGGATGTGGACGCGCTGGTCACTCGGCTCAAGGGAGTGTGTATAGGCGTGAACACTGCCGACTGTGTGAACATTTCGATTGCCGACCCTGTGGCGGGCATCGTAGGTGTGGCACATGCCGGGTGGCGTGGCACCGTTGGCCGAATTGCCGCCCACACCGTTGAGGCAATGGTGAGCCTTGGCGCCGACCCCTCGCGCTTGCAGGCGGTGATGGGCGCCAGCATTTGCCAAAGCTGTTTCGAGGTGGGCGACGAGGTGCTCCTCCAGTTTGTGGCGCAGGGGTTTAGCGCCGAGTCCATCTGCAAGCGCAACCCGTCCACTGGCAAGGCGCATATCCATCTCCAGGAAGCCAACCGCCTTGTGCTGCTGGAGGCTGGGCTTCGGAGCGAAAACATTGTGTGGAACGGTGAGTGTAGCCGGTGTCTGCATCAGCGCTATTTCTCCGCCCGGCGGCTTGGCATCAGCTCAGGGCGCACCTTCACTGGTGTGATCATGCGCAAGTGATACTAATTTGCTGCATGGAGAATGCTCCACGCGGTGCTCTCGGATCTCTCAGAAAATATGAAGGCTGTGGGAGCGTATATACAAGGCTGCAGACCTTTGTGGTGTGGAGTGTCCTTGCTGTTGTGTGGCGCTCGGAGATAATGGAGATAATAATGTGACAAAATTGAAGCGCCCTCGGGGATTTTTAAAAATATCCTGAGGGCGCTTCTCTAACAATTATAGGTATGAAAAAATAGATTCTATTCAGACTTCATCTTATAGAATGAGCGGTACACGAAGTAGAGGGCGATAATCACAAATGCCACACCGAAGTAGGGTGCGATGGCGCGGAAACTCTCGCTGATGGCGATTTCCATGGCCAGCACGCCAAACAATGTGGTGAATTTGATGATTGGGTTGAGCGCCACGGAGCTGGTGTCCTTGTAGGGGTCGCCCACGGTGTCGCCCACCACGGTGGCATCGTGCAGTTCGGTGCCTTTAGCCTGGAGGTCAACCTCCACAATCTTCTTGGCGTTGTCCCATGCACCGCCGGCGTCGGCCATAAACACAGCCTGGAACAAGCCGAACACTGCGATGGAAATGAGGTAGCTCACGAAGAGGCATACTGCCGCGTTACCACCTATGCTTGCAGGCGACGACAGGCACGCGAAGCCTAATGCGAAGCAGAAGATGCTGATGAAGATGTTGAGCATACCTTTCTGGGCATACTTGGTGCAGATGTTCACCACTTCTTGGCTCTTGGCGATGTCGGCCTTTTTGGGCGCGTTGCTGTCGAGCTTGATATTACCTTTGATAAACTCTACTGCACGGTGTGCGCCGGTGGTCACGGCTTGCATTGAGGAGCCGGTGAACCAGAAAATCACGCAGCCTCCGAGTATGAAGCCGAGCATTGAGTATGGGTTCAGGAGATTGAGGGTGTCGGTGGGGTTGATGTTCAGCGTTTTCTGAATCATCAGAATCAACGAGAAAATCATGGTGGTGGCACCAGCCACAGCCGTGCCGATGAGCACAGGCTTTGCGGTGGCCTTAAAGGTGTTGCCCGCGCCGTCGTTGGCCTCGAGGTAGTACTTAGCCTTTTCAAAGTCGGGGGTGAAGCCAAACTCGCTTTCGATTTCTTTCTTAGCCTTTTCCTTGTCGTCTTCAATGAGCGAAAGCTCATACACCGACTGCGCATTGTCGGTAACGGGTCCATAGCTGTCCACTGCGATGGTCACGGGGCCCATGCCGAGCATACCGAATGCCACGAGGCCGAATGCGAATATAGAGGCATACTCGCCCATGATGTTACCCATACTGAAGGCATTGGAGGCGAAGTAGGCGATGAGCATCAGCAGGAAGAACACGAAACCCGTCCAGAAGCTGCCGAAGTTGCCGCTCACCAGACCAGACAGGATGTTGAGCGAGGCTCCGCCCTGGCGCGATGTGTTCACCACTTCGTTCACGTGGGCAGAAGTAGGCGAGGTGTAGAGCTTGGTGAATTCCGGAATCAGCGCAGCGCCGAGTGTGCCGCAGCTGATGATGGACGCAAGGCCTATCCAGTAGCCTTCGCCCAGCCCTTGAAGCAGCCAGTAGCTTGCGCCGAAGGTGGCGATGATGGAGAGAATGGAAGTGATCCACACCAGTGAGGTGAGGGGCTTCTCGAAGTTGATGTCGTCGGCATTGCTGTAACGCGCCTTCGACACTAAATTGTTGATAAAGTAAGAGATGACAGAGGTGACCACGCCAAGAATGCGCATCACGAATATCCACACAAGCAGGTCGATTTGATACACAGGTGGCACAGCCAAGAGAATGAACGACACGAGCGCCACGCCTGTCACACCGTAGGTTTCAAAGCCATCGGCGGTGGGGCCAATGCTGTCGCCGGCGTTGTCGCCAGTGCAGTCGGCGATTACGCCAGGGTTGCGGGGGTCGTCTTCCCCAATCTTGAACACCACCTTCATCAGGTCGCTGCCAATGTCGGCAATCTTGGTGAAGATGCCGCCTGCGATACGCAGCGCGCTCGCTCCGAGCGACTCACCGATGGCGAAGCCGATGAAGCAGCTGCCGGCGAGGTCGCCAGGCATAAACATCAGAATCACGAGCATCAGCACCAGCTCCACGCAAATGAGCAGAATGCCTATGCTCATTCCGGCGGTGAGCGGAATGTTGAGCAACTGCAGTGGCTGGCGGCGCAGCGACGCGAATGCCATGCGGGCATTGGCGTAGGTGTTCATGCGCACACCATACCATGCCACGGCGTAAGAGCCGAGCACGCCAATCACGGTCCATGCGAGAATCAGGAGCACCGATCCCCATTCCATGTGGGAGAGCACTTTAAAATAAAGGAGCACTGCCAGTCCGATAAAGGCAAAAAGAATGGCAAGGAATCGGCCCTGCTGTTTGAGGTAGGTAGAGCAAGTCTTAAAGATTACGTTACCAATCTCAAGCATCGAGCTGTGGGCCTTGAGCTTGCGCACTTTCATAAATTGCCAAAAACCGAATAGCATACCTAACACGATCACCAGAAAACCCCAGTAGAGAATGCTTGCTTTCTCGCTGAACTGCTCTGGCATCTTTAAGTCGGCTTCGCTTGCGAATGATGCAAGTGGAAGCAGGAGCGCACTTAAAGTGGCAAAGGTTTTTTTCATTTTCTTATTTTTTTTGGTTAATAATAATATACTTGGTTTTTTGCTGTTTGTTTTTGCTTCTTGCGTTGTTCTTTGGAATAACTCCTCGTAAAAGTGGCATAAAGGTATATACTTTAGCCCTAATAACAAAATTTAATACACAAAAACTTTCAAAATAGAACACGTTTTTTTCAAAACGCAACTTTTTGTCGGTTTTTGGGTTCGTTTCTTTAATTGTAGGCACGCAATTCGTGCCTTTTCGCAGTGCGCCGGTGGCGAGTTTGGAGGGGGTTGCCCAAGCCGTGGATAATGGACATGAATGGGGTAGTATTTTATGTGAAGTGTAAATAAAGGTTAATTGACTTTAGATGTTGAGATATGAAGCCTTTGGGTGTGAAATATGCTCGTCGCGGGCACGCTCTCCTTTTCTACATCCAGTAGTAGCACAGGCCGTTGTCGCTGTTGTCGGAGATGAAGTAGTGGCCCGTGTAGGAGACTTTGATGCAGCGTGGAAGGAATGAGAGCTTTTTCAGCACGTCGGCCACGCTGCTGGCGATGCTGTTGAAATACACGCCTCGCTCGCAGCACATCACACAGCCACCGTGAGCCGTGAATGAGGCACTCTTGATGTCGCCATATTTGGCTCTGGCTTTGTTAACCAAGTCCTCAAATTCCTTTGAGCACACTGTGGTGCCGTCGTCGCAGGCGATGATGTAGTGCGAGAAGTCGTCAAGCGCCACGGTGCAAACCTTCTTGCCGGCATTGTCGAGTGCATGCAGCTGGTCGTAGATGCTTTGATCGGCCATTGCGCGCCAGTAGCGTGTGCCGTTTCGGTCGTGCACCACGCACCAGTATTTGCCGTAGTCGCTGATGGTGATGTCGATAAATCTGCCTTTCTGCGTATTTATTTCATCAATCGTGCTCACCATTTCCTTTGGAAGCCCTTGGTAGCAGTAGCCGTTGTTTCCCCTGATTACCACACCGGCGCCAGAGGCCGAGAATGCCGCCAGGCGGCCACTGTTCTCTTTTTTGATGTCGCCGGTCACCACGCTTAGATAGTGGTGGTTTTGCGGATTATATTTATTGATCTTTCCGTAGCAGCGGTTCTGGTTCATAAAGCCTTCGTAGCCCTTGTATTGGGCTTTCATCATGTCGAGCTGAAGCTGCTCGTTGGGGGTGAGGGTGCCGTATGATTGGTAGCCTCCGCTATATGAGCTTGACGAAGATGACGACGAGCTGCGCGAACTTGACCCGCTCCTTGTGTTGCTTCGCGTCTGTCCGGAGCCGCCACAGTCGGGGCAGGGGTCGGTGTGTGTCACGCCCGATGGCACCATCTGGTGGCAGATGGGGCATTGGCGCTTGCTGTTGTTGTGTCCGTAGGTGCCCGTGCCGTATTGGAAATACACGATACCCTTGCCATGGCATCGGTAGCAAGTGCCGGCTTTGACAGGCGCACTGCCTATCACTGTCATTACTAAAAGGAGGGTGGCTGTGCGAATAATATGTTGTGCTCTATGCATTTTTTGGGGGGTGGTTAGTGTAAGTGCAATTATTTGCACGCCATAAAGTTACAACAAATTTTCATACAAGTCAGCTAATGCTGTCATTTTTTTTGTGGGGTGAAGTTTCACTTGCCCAGTAGCGCCCACATGGGTTTTCGTTGCGTCCATACGTCGGCGGTGTGGCGTATAGGGCAGAGGGAATTGGCGTACTCAAGAATCTCCAGCACGTTGGCTATGTTGTAGGAAGTCTCGTCGGGCGTGTCGTTGTCGGCAATGCTGTTGAAGTGCGATCCGAGAATCACCCAGTCGCCCTTGTCGATAGCCTCCTTGATGCGCTGCTTCATCTGCGTTTTGGTGAGGTAGCCCCTTGAGAGCGACTCGAATGATAGCCGCTTGAGGCTGTGGCGGTCGTTGTCGGAACGGTGGTTGATGAGATTGTAGGTGGCGGCCACGGCGCAGTCGAAAAGTTTGCGCACCACAGGGTAGTTGTCGGGAAACTCGGCAGAGTTGCCGGGCCACACGAGTATCGACGGCGCGTTGAGGCCGTAGAGCTTGAAGGCCTTTATGCAGTCGAGTGCCGAGGCCTCGATTTTGCTGGCGTCGTGTGGGTGCTGCGCGTCGCGGTCGTACCAGCCTTCTGCATGGTTGGGGTGATAGAGAAACGCAAACCCCTCGCTTTGCCACTGCCTGCAAATGCTCACCATGCCTGCCGGAATCCAAGAGTCGGATGGCGAGGCAAATGGACGGAGCGCCAAGTCGCCGTAGATGCCTTTCTCTGTGCAGAATTTGTGGAGCTTTTGATACACGGGCGTGAGGTTGCCATTCTTGTCGAATGCGGCGAAGTCATCGTCAATCCAACTGATGGCAGGCGTGTTGTACTTGGCGTAAATTTCTTCTTCAGTGAGGTGCGTGTTAAGAATGATACTGATCACTTCCGACACATCGGAGGCATCGACCACGCCATCACCATTGACATCGCCACGAAGGCTTTGGGCAAGTCCCATGGTGGCCGACGCCAGCAGCAAAGCAAGAGTGCATAAGAATTTCATAACGATTAGTGTTTTAAATATTTCATAAATTTATAATCAACGATGCTCATGTGAACTGTGGATGTGTAGCCATAATGGCACTGTTGCCGATATGGGTGCACGGCTAATGCCCACTGCGCACACTTTGTTTGCGGGGGATAAATGGCTTTATTGCAGGTTGGGGAATTCACGATTGTTTTGTAATTTTGTGTCGAAACATTAATTAAACGACACTGTGATGAAGAAGATTTTGCTGTTGCTCTTGTTGGCAACCTCGGTTTTGGTACACGCCAAGGGTAAATACGGAATAGAGATGCCCGCTTCGCTCCGGGCTGGCGACAAGGTGGCTATACTCTCGCCTGGCAGCACGCCCAGCGACTCGTCGGTGATTAAGGCGATGGAGGTGCTCAAGGGGTGGGGACTGGTGCCCGTGAGAGGGAAATATGTGACCACCCGCTATCATGGATGGGCTGGAACCGCCGCCGAGCGCGAGGCCGACTTGCTGTGGGCGCTGCGCGACAGGAGCATCAAGGCCATCATTTGCTCCCGCGGCGGATACGGTTCGGCACAGATATTATATAATGTGCCGCTCGACACGCTCAAGAAGTATAACAAGTGGCTGGTGGGTTACAGCGACATCACCGCGCTGCACTGTGCCATGGTGCGCGCTGGCCACATGAGTGTGCACGGCAGTATGTGCGGACGGCTGGCGAAAACTGGGGGCACCGACGAGTACAGCGTGCGCTTGCGCCGTCTGCTTTTTGGCGAGGCTATGCCCGATGTGGAGGCTCCTGCCAATGCCTACAACCGTGTGGGCAAGGCGAAAGGCGTGCTCATTGGCGGCAATTTGAGCGTGTTCACCGGCGTGAGCGGATCGAAGGACTTCGATTTCCTTGATCGCGACTTTGTGAAAGATAAAGATGTGGTGCTTTTCTTCGAGGATGTGAGCGAGAGCGCTAACCGCGTGGCGAGTATGCTCTTCCAGATGAAGCTCAAAGGCACGCTCGACCATGTGAAAGGCATCATAGTGGGCAGGTTCACGGAGGTGACTGGGCTTTCTGGCTACGACAGCATGGACCAGATGCTGCACGAGTTTCTCGGCCAGTACAATATCCCCGTCTGCTACGACTTCCCCACCAGCCACGACGAGGACTGGAACACCCCACTGGTAGAAGGCTGCCCCGTGGAGCTAACCGTGACCCCCGACAAGGCCGTCCTCCGCTTCCAAAAATAGCACCAAACAGCCACCTACTTACTTAGGCATCAAATAAGTCGTCAATTGTCACTTCGCTTTGAATCAAGCCTGATTGGGCATTTTTTACGATGCCGTATGTCGTGACGAAAGTAAGATGGAGAGCTTTTTTCGTTCCTGTTGACTGGCGGAAAAGTTCTCTACGGTGTAGTATGTGTTTTAAATAAGATGGCGTAATCTCAAAAGGATTCATTGAATACTTCATCTCGCAGAGGTTGATGGTTTGGTCTCTTCTGTCAATCACTAGGTCAATCTGAGCGCCTTCGATATGCTTCCCGTCTGCATCTTTTGTGGCAGGCATTGACCATGCGCATATATGTGTTTGCACACCATTTATGCCTAAGGCTTTTTTTATTTGCTTGATATGGTGTAGGCATACTTGCTCAAAAGCATATCCGCACCAAGCTCTATGGCTGGGGGAGTCGATGGTGTTTGTCCAGAAGGTCTCGTCCATACCAGTTGAGTCCTTGATGTACCTTAGATGAAATAAAGAGAAAAGGTCGGTGAGTTGATACACAGAATCGCGCTGTTTTTTGTTGATAGGAGAGAATCGTCGAATGAAATCACAATTACACAAATCATTAAGAACAACCGATAGATTTCCATTGTCGGGGATTTTACACTCTTTGATGATTTCTTGCCGTGTCATGCCTCTCGCTTTCTTTGAAAGAGCCTCTACTATTTTTCTGTAGTTTTTACTTTCTTTGAACAACGATCTGAATAGAAAATCGAATTCACGTTTAAGCTCTCCGTTTTCTTCAAAGAACAGTTTATTGATATTTTGGGCCAAACTCAGTCGTGGCTGGAGCATGTTAAGATAATATGGAGTTCCTCCTAGCGTCATGTAGCATTCTACGATCTGATGCCGGTTGAATACAATATTGTTGTTCAGTAGAAATTCCTCGGTTTCTCCAAGTGTGAATGGAGCAAGGTAAATGCTTCTGGTTACGCGATTGTGCAATCCACCCTTATCGCCCAGTAGCTTGTTGACCATCCAGGATGTTGCAGACCCACAGACAATAAGCATTATATTTTGTTCTGACGCCCACTGATTCCAAAACAGTTCAATGGCGCTGATGAAGTTGGAACGTGGTGTATCAAACCAAGGAAGTTCGTCGATAAACACAACACGCCTCTTATCTCCTCCCCCCGATAGGTAGTCTTGTAATTGAAAAAAAGCCTCTAACCAGGTTTGTGGCGTTTTTCGTTTTTTGCCAGAATGAAACTCTAATGCCATTTTAAAATTGAAGAGCTGGTCTTTCTTGGAAGCTTGGTAAGCACCTGTAAAATAGAAATCGAAATTTTCCTTGAAAAATTGCTTCACAAGGAAAGTCTTTCCGATACGTCTTCTTCCATAAATCGCCACGAATTCGGGCTTTTTTGATTCATGGCATTCTTTTAGCAACTCTTGTTCTACTTTTCTACCTATTATTTTTTGTCTCATAGTGGTCTGCGCTTAAGTTCTTGTGATACATCAAATAATCAGGGTCAAAATTAATACTTTTGTGTGGTAAATACAAAAAAATGTGGTGTGAACAATGGCGGTAACTATGTTTTTTTGTGGGTTATCGCCATTGTTCAGATGCTGCACGAGTTTCTCG
>DLLC01000054.1:43365-53350 GCA_002476625.1 Porphyromonadaceae bacterium UBA7572
ACACCCCACTGGTAGAAGGCTGTCCCATGGAGCTAACAGTGACCCCCGCCAAGGCCGTCCTCCGCTTCCAAAAATAAGGGGGCATGTCCTGAATGGATGAAAATAGGAGGCTGTGCCGTAAAAACTTTATTACGACACAGCCTCTTCGGTGAGGACGTACACAGCAATGATATGAGATTTTTTGTGATGGCGCAACTATTCATGAAACGCTCATTATTTAAAGGACGAGAGCTTTCTGGGTGCGCTGGCGGCGGAAGGCGTTGAAGGTGTCGAATATGTCGTAGAGCGCGATGCTGGCGTTGGTGGCCTGCGCCTGGTAGAGCGACGCGCTGCCCGATGTGTTCACGTTCTGCCCTTGCAGTGTGCCTGTGATTCCCGACACGTTCTCCATCATCTTCATTTGCAGGTTGATCATTTCAAATATGCCTATGTTGGTGCTGTCGTGGCTCACTTGCTCCGGCTTGGCAAGGCTTTCGTCGGGGTTATAGGGTAGCACACCGCCGGTTTCGTTCCAGATGTGGAGAATGGTGCTCCATGTGAGCGAGTTGGGCTTGGCCGTCTCGGGGTAGAGCAGCACGCCCTTGGCGCTGTTGCTCAGGATGCGGTCTACGATGGTGGTGAGGCGGTTGATGTATTTCTGCTGGTCGATCACGTCTTCAATAAAGCCGTGCACCTCGCCGTCGGTGAGCGGATAAAACTTTACCGCGAACGGGTGGCTGCGGTGCTTGGCCGGGGAGTCGAAGGTGGCGAGCACATCTCCCATGGGGCTGAACCAGCGGCACCGCCACACGGTGGCAATGTCCCACTTGTAGGTGATGAGCGGGTCGGCCTTCACCTTCCTCTCTTGCGCCACAGGCACGGTGAACACCTTGGCGGTGGCCTTGTCGTGGCAGAGCAGCACCTCCTGGCTTTCAAGCGTCCACACTTCTATGGCGCGGCACTTGTTGGTGTGCGTGAACCAGAAGTCGGTGCCGCTTTGCGAGTCGGCACCAATGGCGGTGCAGCACTGTAGGGCGCGCTCGTCGGGCGAGTCGCTGTAGAGCCTGCGCACCCATGCGGCCTTCTTCTTGTTGCCGGCCGCCACACGCCCTATCAGCTCCGCCACGCTAAGGTCGTGGATTTGCCCGATGATTTCGCAGTCGCGGCAGAGCGGGTCGGTGGTGTGGTTGATAAAAAAATGCGAGAGGTTCACATTGCTCACCTCGGTTTCCTTCTTTCCTAAATTTTCGGTTTGCTCAATGCGCTGAATGCAGCAGCCCGATATGAGGAACTCCTCAAGGGCGCGGCTGTCGAGCTCGTCGAGAGCGTTGCTTTGGTTGAGTTCTTCGGTGTCGGCCGATTTGCTTCCATTCCTCAGGTGCTCGGCGCGGAACCGCCCCACGATGGTCTTCACCATTTGGCGCAGCATATTGTTGGTGATGGGCGCGGTGCCGTATTTTTTGTGGATTACAGCCTCTTCTGTGGTGAGGTTGCCGTCGGCGTCGGTGGCGGGGTCCGACCATTGGTCGCCGTAGGTGAAGCGCTTGTTGCGCAGTCTTCTTTTGCGGAGCGCAGAAGCCGCGCTCCATGCGGTGTAGGCCGCTTTCAGTATGGCAGTGTCTCTTGTCATGGCGATAGATGAAAAATGGGTGATTAACGAATGGCGAAGTACTGGCGTCGGTGGCGCGGGCCGTACGACACGTGAATCCAGCTAAAGTCACGTTCATTGATGGCTTGGTCCACAGGAAGGCGCATGCTCGTGAGCAGATGATAGAGGCGGCGGTTGTCGGCGCGGCTGCCCACGGTGATGTCGGCGGCCTCGCCTTTCATGTGCTGGCTGGTGGGCGATCCGCCCACTTCCTTGTTGAGCAGCGGGCATCGGTAGCCGCTGTTCACGTGTATGGGTTTTCCCCACGCTTCGCGTAGGGGGTCAAGAATGTTGTCCACAAGCAGATGAAGATGTGCCACCGCTTCGGCCGATGGCGAGTTGTCGATGCCGCGCAGCGATGCGGTGCCAGAGCGCAGCAGCTCAGATAGTGTGAAATGTTTCATGGATTTTTTTTTTGACGGCAAAGTTAACACCGATCGGCATAGTCGTCAATGTCAAAATGGTAACGCTTGAATTTCGTGTCGGTTGGTTTTTTTGAAAAAAAACTTTCGTTTTGCAAAAAATATGTTGCGTAGATGAAAAAGAGGTTGTATATTTGCCACCGCAATATCGCAGAGCATAACTACAAACTTTTTAAACCGGAATTACGGCTACACTGCACAAGCCGTGCCAATCCTTCTGAAGCTATTGCTAATTACTTATTATTTTTAAATATTTTTTATAACCGAATTACAAATTTTATGATTAAAAAACTTCTAAAGCCGGGAGCATTAAGCCTCATAGCCTTGGCAGCTCTCGCATCATGTTCCGATGAACAACAGTTTACCGACGCGAACACTGACGCAAAAAGAATTGACGTGCAAGTGCTGAATGATGACCTTGCAAAGGTGCGCGACTACGTGCCTCTGTATGCCGTGATTGCACACCGCGGCTCCACCTACTGGACTCCAGAGGAAACTGAGGCCAGCTGGCGCTGGGCCCGCAACATGGGCGCCGACTATCTGGAGTCGGACCTCCAATGCACAAAAGACGGTGTGGTGCTCTCGCTGCACGACGACAACCTGAAGCGCACCACCAACATACAATCGGTGTTCAGCGATCAGATTCCAGAAATCCGCAAGGCTTTCTACCGCACGCTCACATGGTCGGACGGCACTCCATGTAACTTCTCAGAAGCCGACATCGAGGCTTGCTACCAGTCAGAGCTCACCGACTACTACAGCTACTATCCACGTAACTATTACTACGCCGAGCTGCTGATGCTCGATGCCGGAAGCTGGTTTAATGAAGACAACCAGGAAGAGGCTCGCAGCGCTTACGGACAGCGTGGCGACGGCAAGTATGACGCGTATGAGAAAACCCTCGAGTCGTTTAAGAACGGCAAGGGCGTGGTTTACAGCAAGGGTCTCTATATCTCCGCATTGGCCGACCAGATCGCCTATGCCGAAGGCAAGCGTCTGAAGCGCGACGCCGAAGGACGCCGCATTCTCCCTTACCACGTGAAGGACGAGTATAAGGGCAAGACTTTGAAGGAAATCTACGCCATGAGCGTGCCTCAAAAGGTGGAAGGACAGGAATACACTCACCAGAGCCGTTACCACGACTTCATTGAATACGACTTCAGCGACGCATACGAAGCCGACCCACAGGACAATGGCAACCGTCCAGGCATCTATATCGAATTCAAGGAAAGCTGGGCCCAGCCAAAGAACATGGAAGCCCGCGTATTCAACGAACTTGACAAGTGGGGATGGAACATCTGCACCAAGGACTGCTCCGGCCAGCCATTCTATGTGGACGGCAAGGTGAATGTGGGCCGCACCAACGGCAAGGTGATTCTCCAGTCGTTCTCGTTCGACTCGGTGGAGCGCGTTTACAAGGTGTTCAAGGGACGTGTGCCTATGTGCTATCTGCTTTGGACCGGTGACCCAGCCTACGCTACCGACATCAAGTACGACACCCCAACCGGCGTGGCCGACTTCATCAAGTATATGCAAGACAAGGGCTGCCACATCATTGGCCCCGCTATCTCTGGCGCACCCAACAACTATCCTGAGATGAACTGCCCATGGCAGGCCTACATGGTTCGCAAGGCAGGTATGCTCAACCACCCATACTCATTCGACTCTCAGGCTCAAATCACCAAGCACATGGGTCTTTGGGTGAACATTTGGGGCGAGAACCCGACCGAGTTCGACGACTTGATGCGTATCACTATTCCTAAAACTGACTACAGCGAAGGTGGCACTTGGGACATCTACATGGATGGCTGCTTCACCAACCGCACAGAGATGAACCTCACCTATATGATTGACCACGGCATGCGCTGCAACAAGGCTCTTCCTAACCCATTCCATCCAGGCAAGACCTTCGACAACAGCCAGGCTCCATCCACAGTGCCAGATCCTAACGCACTGCTCAACACTTTAGGCTATCCACGTAAATAATCATTTTTCCAAAATTTAATTCAACGACACTAAATAATATGAAAAAATATATTTTGGCGGCTGGTGTTGCCGCAATATCAATGTCGGCTCTCGCCCAGGACTTCGACGTGGACCCAACATTGAACATCTCCAACGAAGAGAAAAAAGTGAATTTCACCGTAGGTGCCCGTTTTATGGCCGACGCTGCTCTGTATAACTCAGAGTTCACCCCTCTGCAAAGTGGCGCAGCCATTACCGATGCGCGCATCCGCACATCTATGAAGTATGGCGAAAACTGGTACTTCTATGCTGATTTCGGCTTTGGCAACGGCAAGTTCTCCCAGAAGAACATCTTCCTCGAATACTCTAAAAAAGACTCGAAAGACGCAACCCACGCAGTGAAGGTGGGCTACTACAACGACCCTGCCGGCACAATGGCGCGCCAGACTTCTCTGGGCAGCTACCACTTCATTTCCCGCCCAGGTAGCGTGGACGCTCTTGGCGAGGGAAGAGAACTGGGCGTGACCTACAAATACTCTGCGCCTAACGTGTTCCTGTATCAAGGTGTGTTCACTGAGAACCAGTACAACAAGATTAAAGCCGGTTTCAACGGCATCACAGCCGCTGGCCGCTGGCTCTATCGCGACGTTTGCAAAAACGGCGGTGGCCACATTGGCGCCACAGCGCGTTTCGCTCATCTCGGCGGTGGCGAGGAATATACCACTAAGGGCGCTACAGTGCTGCAAAAAACGCTCAACCTTGCCCAGACAATGGAAACCTATGTGGATCAGGACGAGCAGTTTGTGAGCGCAGAGCTCCCTTGGGCCAACAATGTGATTGACCTCGGAGCAGAAGGCCTATACTTCGGGCGCAACTTTTTCGTGCGCGCTGAGTACAAGCACAAAATCGTGACCAAGAAGCGTGACTCTTATAAGATCTTCATCGCTCAGCAGGACAACATCGACGGATGGGGCACCTACGACGCATGGATGGCGGCAAACCCACTGCGCACCAACAACTTTAATGGCGCATACCTTGAGGCCGGCTACAAGATTTTTGGCGGCGACTACAAGTATGACATGCACAACGCTGTGCTCGGTGGCCTCAATGGCAAGTCGCTCGAGATTGTGGGCCGTGTGAACTACACCGACCTCAACGACATCGTGGCTGGCGAATACTATTCTGTGGGCCGTGAGCAATACTATCCAAGCGGCTATATGGAAGACTGGCCTTACGCATCGTCGTCGGTAGGTGGCGGTCGTGTGATCTCTGCCACTGTGGGCCTGAACTTCGCGTTCAACAAGTATGCTCAAGTGATGCTCGACTACACTTACAGCAACTTGAAGAAGGACGCTCGCCCTTACGACAAGAACTTCCACCAGGTGCAAGCCCGTGTGCAGTTTGCTTTCTAATTTCGGAAATTAGTTAAGTAGAAGCATAAAAATGAGTCCCGGCTGCGGAATTTTCTGCAGCCGGGACTTTTTTCGTGAGCGGGATTCATTTATTGAATTTGAGTGTTCTCAAAAAATGGCTAAATTGATAAGCTTTGAGGCCTTTGTTGATCCGTCGCTGAAGCGTGTTAGCTTGATTACAATGCCGCTTGACGGTGAAGAGAGTTTTTCGCCGTTCACGTTATAGTACTCTTCCCCCACCACTGTGGCGGTGTTTTGCACATTTTGCACACCAGATTGAGGGCCTCTAAGGGTGCGCCCAGTGTACACGACCTCGCCATTGGCGTTGGTCACGTAAGCCAAATAACCGAGAATATTGCCACCAAGAGTGCTGAATGGCAGCATTAGCATATTGGTTTTAAGCAAATGTACATATTTTCCATCAATGCCAACACCTTCAACCACCCAATATTTCTGTTCATCTGATTGATTTTGACCGTCTTTGCGGGTCCATACAGCCACATTACGGGTCATGCCGTCGTAATTGTCTTCTATGCTGGTCATGATGTAGCTGTCCCCTGCTGAAATTTTTGCTTCGGGGTCGCTGTAATCGGGTGCAGAAAAATTACTGAAGTCATATTTCAACTCATCAATAAATGAGAATTCACGATAGTCGTGGTAGGGTTGTCTTCCTTTTTCTATACAAGCGATAGCCGCATTGTTGGATTTGGCAGTCACCACTTTATTTTCTTCGCACATATATGCTATGGGCCATTGCATGTCGGGTAATGGGATGTCGGAGAAGAATATTTTTTTGTATGTCTTTCCTTCTATCAGAGTGTCACCTCTCATGGTTAGAGAGCAGTCGTACTTCCCTATGGAATCTTTCCAAAATTTATAGTGCCAGGTTTTTCCTTCCTCCACCAGTGGCAAGTATTCGTGATCAGCAGCGTATGCTGCCAAACTACCCAAAACAGCTAATAAAGTTAAAAAATGTTTTTTTTCATAACAAATAAGATTTTTGAAAATGTGATATTGGTTAATTATGTTGTGAATGTACAGGACTACACACTACTACTTTTAATTTTAAGAGCCATGATGCAAGGCAAATTTAAACATTTAAATTGAGAAAACCCTCCTTGAGAAAGAATTTGTTACGAAAGTAGTGTTTTTTTGCATAATGAAAAACTCTGAGGAATATGAAGATATTAAGGCTCAATAGGAAAAACACACAGGGGGGCTGTGCTATTTGCCGTAGGCGTTTTTCTTGCGGAAATTGTTGGGCGAGTCGCCGAGATGCTTTTTCACGTATTTCCCGAAAAACGAGAGGTTGTCGAAGTTCATTTCGGTGGCAATCTCCTTGATGCTCTTGTCGCTGTATTGGAGAAGCTGCTGTATGCGGCTCACGATGCTGCCGGCTATGAGGTCGCTGGCGGTGCTGCCGCACTTCTCGTTGCAGATGCTGGTGAGATATTTGGGCGACACGAAGAGCTGGTCGGCGAAATACTGCACGCTGCGCTCGTTGGTCTCGTTGTCGGCAAGCAGGAGCAGAAATTTGTGGAAAAGCTTGTCGCCTTGGCGGAGCATTCCGCCCTCGCTCTCGGTGAAGTGCTTGCTCACGCTTGAGAGCAGGTCGAGGGCAAAACTTTTCAGCACGCCCATCAGCGACTCGCGGCTGTAGTTGACTTGCGGGTGCTCGATTTTGAACATGGCGAGCTCGTAGTATTTCAGCATCAGCTCGCCTTCTTCTTCTGAAAACTGCACCACGGGGTTGGTGCTGATGCGCATCACTGCGTCGATGATACTCTTGTTGATGAAGCCCATCGACATGGCATTGCCTATCACCACGATTTTGCAGTCGAAGTCGGCAGAGTGGTTGATATCGCTTACGATGGTGTTGGCGCCTATAAATAGGGCCTCGTGCTCACGTATGGCGTGTTCGGCGTTGTTGAGCTTGATTTTCAGGTTGCCTTCAAGACAAAACACGATGGCCACAAACGTGACTTTAAACACTTCCGAAAGGTTGGGGATGGTGTTGATGCTGTCGGCAAATGCTATGTTGCCGTCAAAATACTTGATTCCGCTGTAGAGTTCGGGCACATCTGCCAGATTGATGACCGCTATGCCTGCCGGTGGTGTGGTGGTTTTGTTCATAAATGCACCTTGTGGTATGGTTAATCTTTTTCGGCAAAATTAGCAAAAAATGCACAATGATTGCCCCTTTTTGAATGAAAATATGTTCTAATCCACACCTTTTTTTTATATAGAATAGAGCTGTGTCAAAATAGGAGAGTAAGCTATTTTTGACACAACTCTTTTGATTTAATGTGATGCCAGCGTGCGTGGCTGTTATTTATACGAGTCCTGGTAAATCTTGTAGATTTCCTCTTTGGTGAGGAACCGCGGGTCGCCGTCGAGCATAGCGGCGCCGGTGTCGATGGCATTGTCCACAAACTTGTCGAAGTCGGCGGGCGTGATGCCGTAGTCGCTCAGCTTGATGCTGTCCACACCGCAGAGGCGCTGCATAGTGGCGAGCGCATCGAGGAAGTCGCTCGGGCGTGCCGCTTTCTGCTGGGTCATTTTCTCTGCCATCTTCATGTAGCGCTTCATGCAGTCGTTCTTGAAGGTGGTGTAGTATGCCATGCTGATGGCGATGAGCCCTGCCCCGTGAGGCAGCTTAGGATAGAAAGCGCTCATGGCGTGCTCCATGGCGTGCTCGCCGATGCATCCGCTTGTGCTTTCCACCATGCCTGCGAGCGTGCTGGCCCATGCCACTTTGGCGCGGGCGTTGAGGTCGTGTCCGTCGGCCACCACTTTAGGCAGGTATTTGGCGAGCAGGCGAATGGCCTCCAGGGCGTAGAGGTCGCTGATGGGCGACGCGTTCTTGCTGTTGAGGTAGCCTTCCGCAGCGTGGAAGAAGGCGTCAAATCCTTGATAGGCAGTGAGCTTTGCCGGAACCGACACCATGATTTCTGGATCTACGATAGAGAGGGTGGGGAAGGTTTGGCTGAAGCCGAAACCTATTTTCTCGTTGAGCTCCTCGTCGGTGATTACCCCCCAAGGGTCGATTTCTGTGCCTGTGCCGGCGGTGGATGGAATGGCCACGATGGGGAGCGCCTTGGTTACGGGCCGCGACTTGCCATGCCCGCCGCTCACATAGTCCCACAGGTCGCCGCCCATGGCCACCACCACGGCAATGGCTTTGGCGGTGTCGATAGAGCTGCCGCCGCCCAGACCCACCACGAAGTCGCATGCTTCGGCCTTGCAGAGCTCGGCGCCTTCAGTCACGTGTGCCTTGCAGGGGTTGGGTTGTATCTTGTCGAAAACCACGCTCTCCACACCGGCCTCGCTGAGCTGAGCCACTAAGGTGTCGAGATAGCCGAAGTTCTTCATTGAAGTGCCGGCGGAGATGACGATTAGTGCTTTCTTTCCAGGGAGAGGCTGTTTAGCCAAGCGCTTCAGTTCGCCCACGCCAAACACGAGGCGAGTGGGAATTGATAGGCTGAAATTCTTCATCATAATGTTTAGTTTTTTGCCATTTGCCTGTGGCTTCGGTGCTTGTTGCCTATAAGCCAAGTTGCAAATGAGGTTGTGTATTAAAAGTATGTCTTATGCTGTAAAGTTACAAATTGCGCTTGAATATCCAAAATATTCATGGGGATAAATTGCTTGTGTCTTTTAGCCGCCGTGTGGGACTGAATGCGCTTTTTTGCGGTGTGGGAGAATTTGATTATCTTTGCAAGATATGTGGCGGTGTCTTCCTCCGCCCATGGTGTGAATGAAAAGATCAATATTACATAAAGTTATATAAGATGGATACTATTGCAAAAGGAAAATATGTGGTCTTGGCCTACAAGATTTTTGTGGTGGGCGCAGATCAGGATGTGCCAGTGTTTGAGTTTACGAAGGAGCATCCCGACGCATTCGTGTTTGGTAACGACCTCTCTATGATAGAAGGCTTTATGAAAAACATTGAGGGCTTGAAGGCGGGCGACACTTTTGATTTCACCCTCGCGCCTGAGGAAGCCTTCGGCAAGAAGGACGAGAACATGATTATCCCAATTGAGAAGGACGTGTTTAAGAATGGCGACGGCGAGTTTGACACCGAGCGCGTGGCGCTGGGCAACTATGTGCCTATGCTCACCAATGGCGGCCAGCGTGTGGAGGGCCTGGTGGTGGAAATTACCGACACACACGTCACCCTCGACTTCAACCATCAGCTCGCGGGCGAAAGCGTGCGCTACCAGGGCGAGGTGCTGAAGGTGCGTGAGGCTACAGAGGAGGAGCTTCATCCGCAGCAGGGCTGTGGCTCATGCAGCGGCAGCTGTGGCGAGGGCGGCTGCTCGGGCTGCAGTGGCTGCCATTGATGCGTATGTCTGTGTCGAACATGAAGGATATGGAAGATTTAACACAGCCTTCAATGAGGGTATAGCCGAATATATGGTTTTAATACAATAATAAAAAGTGTGGATATGGGTGCGACGCGTCGTGCCCATATTTGTTTCATGCTGATTGGCTGTGACAAAAAACCCCGAAAGCCATCGGCTTCCGGGGTTTTGCGGTGCGTACAGGACTCGAAC
>DLLC01000014.1:0-6810 GCA_002476625.1 Porphyromonadaceae bacterium UBA7572
ATTGCGCTGGATATGTCTTCCACTCTGTCGCTGAGCGCATCAATCGTCAGTTTGTAGTCATTGTTTTGCCTATCGTTGGTTGTGGCTTTTGATAGATAATTGATTAGTGCCTCAAGGTTTTCATCGATATACTCTTTTTTCACTTGTAGCCAAAAGCCGGAGGAATTGTTGACAGCTGAATTCATCTTTTTAATGGATTTTTAAATGTTCATGTTAATTAAAGTATGTACTGATTACGATTGCAAAAACTGTGCCAATGTGGGCAGGCTAAAAAAGTGAGGGAAATGTGCGAGGATTTCAATGGAAATTTGTAAGTTTGTAGTTACTTAAATTTGAAATGTAGTAATAGCAGTAACTTGGGAAAAATATGGCAGACGCAGTTAAAATGACACCACAAGAGGAGGATATGACGATAGATAAAGCCTATCAGAACCTGTTAAATGGTTATCTATCAAGTAATCACCGCAAGAAAGTGGAGATTATAGAAAAGGCCTATAAGTTTGCTCGCGAGGCTCACAAGGGTGTGCGTCGCCGCTCAGGCGAGCCTTATATTCTGCATCCGATTGCCGTGGCACAGATTGTGAGCCAGGAGATAGGTCTGGGGTCCACGTCGATTTGTGCTGCGCTGCTTCATGATGTGGTGGAGGACACTGAATACACCACGGAGGACATCGAGGCCATGTTTGGCAAGAAAATCGCACAAATTGTGGATGGACTGACCAAGATATCGGGTGGCATTTTCGGCGCTCACGCCTCGGCGCAGGCCGAGAACTTCCGCAAGCTCTTGCTCACCATGAGCGACGACATACGGGTGATTCTCATCAAGATGGCCGACCGCCTGCACAATATGCGCACGCTGCAGTCGATGCCCCCAGCCAAGCAATACAAGATTGCGGGCGAAACGCTCTACATCTATGCCCCGCTGGCTCACCGTCTTGGGCTGTTTGCCATCAAAACCGAGCTTGAGGACCTGAGCTTCAAGTATGAGCATCCCGAAGAATACAAGGCCATTGAGGAGCAAATCGTGGCCAGCGCTCCTCACAACAAGGAGATTTTTGCGCGATTTGCCGCCCCGATCAACGAGCGGCTTCACAAGATGGGCTTGAAATATGAGTTTAAGGCCCGTATCAAATCGCACTACTCAATCTGGAAGAAGATGGAGACCAAGCACATTCCATTCGACCAGGTGTATGACTACTATGCGGCCCGCATCGTGTTTGAGTGCGACAACGAGGCCGACGAGAAGCGCATATGCTGGAACATTTACAGCGAAATCACCGACCTCTACCAGATGCACCCCGACCGCCTTCGCGACTGGATAAGCAACCCCAAGGCCAATGGCTACCGTGCGCTGCACGTTACCGTCATGGGGCCCGACGGCAACTGGGTGGAGGTGCAGATTAGAAGCCGGCGAATGGATGACATAGCAGAGCGTGGCTTCGCTGCCCACTGGAAATACAAAATAGGAGAGGGCGAGGAGGAAAGTGAGCTTGCGGCGTGGCTGCAGACGATTGAGGACATTCTCAAAAATCCTGAACCTAACGCCATCGACTTCCTTGACACCATCAAGCTCAACCTCTTCGCAAGTGAAATAGTGGTGTTCACTCCCAAGGGCGAGTTGATCACGCTTCCTAAAGACGCCTCGGTGCTCGACTTAGCCTTCACGCTGCACACCGAGTTAGGCACCCACTGCATAGCGGGAAAAATCAACCATAAGCTGGTGCCTATTTCGCATAAGCTCGCCAGTGGCGACCAGGTGGAGGTGCTCACCAGCCAGTCGCAGCAGCCGAGCGCAGAGTGGGACAGATTCTTGGTCACTGCCAAAGGAAAGACCCGACTGCGTGCCGCGCTTCGCCACGACCGCCGTGCCCTCATCACAAAGGGCGAGACTATGCTCAAGAAGTTTCTCACAGATAATGATGTGGAGGCGTCGATCGACAATGTGAACCGCATCGTTACGGCTGAGCGCGTGAAAAGCAGGGATGAGCTATACCAGATGGTGGCCAGCAATGAGATAGCGCTATCGGCAGGTCTGCTCAAAACTTTCAAACACTCGTCACGCAGCCTGCTTGGCAGGCTGATGAATCCCTTTAGCGGACGCACCAGCAGCCCCACCGAAACTGAGGTGGTGCCGGCAGATGGGAAAATCGACACCAAAAAAGTGTATGAGTTGCGCACCGAGAACGGCAAGAGCAACTACCGCATAGCCGACTGCTGCAACCCGATTCCCGGCGACACGGTGATAGGATTCATCAACGACAACAACGAGGTGGTGGTTCACAAGATGGACTGCGAGGTGGCCAACAAGCTGAAAAGCAGCTTCGGCGGGCGCATCGTGCAGACACACTGGGAAACCAAAGCCAAGAAATTCAATGTCACGCTTAGCCTTGAGGGAATCGACCGGCAGGGCATACTGCAGGAAATCATCTATTTGATATCCACCAACCTGTCGCTGAATATGCGGCGACTCAACATCAGTGCCGACGAGGGGGTGTTTCATGCCGAGCTTGAGGCGCTGGTTGAAGACACCGACATTGTGACTAAGCTCTGCAAGCGGCTGAAGAAGGTGAAAGGCGTGACTTCGGCTGTGCGTGTAAGATGAAAAGACGAGAGATTCATTTTGTATATGACCTCTTTGTGGGGGCTTGCGAACACGAAGAAATTTAATCAACACTTGAATGGACAACAAAAACTATAAAAAATACAGTCTGCTTGGCAATATTGGCCTTACCATTCTGTCGGTATTGCTGATCACCTACTTCTTGCCCGAAACCGAGCTTCAGATTCCAGAGTGCCTGCGCTCATTCAAGGTGGACACGAAATGGGCGTATGAAGACTACAAGGCACCTTTTGAGGTGGACCACTATCCCGACACGGCATTGGCGGTGAAAAGGGTGAGGGAGGACTTCGTGCCCATCTACGAACGCTACGACGACGAAAGCCGTATCAATCGCCTCCATGCGCTCGACTCTATTGTGCAGTCGCACCCCGAAGTGCCCTTAGCTGTGCGCATGGCGATTGTGGGAAAGGTGAAGGCTTGTCTCGAAAAAGGTATTATCGACGATGCCTCCCGCAAATTGAAATACATTAGCGAAGACGAGGAAAATGTGCCCACTGCCAGCCTTTTCACCACCGAGCAGGTGCTGAAAAAACTTGACCTTATATGCCCGCCCAACAGTTCGGGCGCAAATATCGTGGGTGAAATTGAGGCCGCTGAGCTGATAGCCCCAAACCTTGCCAAGGACGAGGCAAAAAGCTCAAAGCAGTTTGATGCCGCCATAGAATCGGCGCGGTTGCCCGACGGCATCGTGGCACAGGGAAGCCTTATCATCCGAAAGGGCGATATAGTGACCCCGGAAGTGGCCAATACATTAGGCCAGTGCTACAGCAAGATGGTGGAAATCAACGAGAAGGAGGGTAGCCACATCTGGAGCTGGATAGGACAGGTGCTGCTTGTGTCGCTGATGATGGCGTCATTTTTTGCATTCATGTGCCTGTTTCGTAGCCGCACATTTTCGGAGATCCGCAAAATGGTGTTTCTGATCGTGTTCATCACGCTGTTTATCGTGTTTGTGGAAATTATCTCGGTGCGCCTTTGGTGGCAAATCTATCTTGTGCCCTTTGCGCTTGTGCCGATAGTGATCACGGCGTTCACCGACTCGCGGACAGCTTTCTTCAGCCATATGGTGATGGTGGTGATTTGCTCCATCGTGGCGAAAGACCGCGCGGAGTTTATCATTATGCAGTTCCTTATCGGTAACATTGCCATAGCCTCGATGCACGATTTCTCGCGCCGTGCCCATCTCATTCGCTGCGCCTTTTTCGTGTTTGTGGGCTACACGCTGGTGTACCTGTCGATGACCGCGATCAACAAAAACTTCGCCAGTTTTTCAGAGCTTTACAACTATTACGCAGATCCGCCTTACAATAATTGGCACAACTTTGTGAAGTTTGCGCTCAACTCCGTGCTTTTAGCGTTCTCTTATGTGCTGATATTCTTAGTGGAAAAGATATTCGGGTTCACCTCCACCATGACACTTGTGGAGCTGTCGGACACCAACAGTCCGCTGCTTCGTGAAATGTCGACCAAATGCTCTGGCACTTTCCAGCATTCGCTTCAAGTGGCCAACCTTGCCTGTGAGGCAGCCGCTGCCATTAATGCCAATGTGCAACTGGTGCGAGCCGGGGCGCTGTATCACGATGTGGGGAAAATGGAGAATCCCGCTTTTTTCACCGAGAACCAGTATGGCGTGAACCCACATGACAGCCTCGACCCCGTGCAGAGCGCGCAAATCGTTATCAACCATGTGAGCGACGGTATGAAGCGCGCCGCTAAGGCCAAGTTGCCCAAGGCCATTTGCGACTTCATAGAGCAGCACCATGGCAAGGGTCGCACCAAATATTTCTACACGATGGCCTGCAAGGCTAATTCTGACGTGGAGATTGACCCTGCGCCTTTCACCTATGCCGGACCGAACCCACAGAGCAAGGAAACGGCTATCGTGATGATGGCAGATGCCTGCGAGGCTGCCACCCGCAGTTTGAAGAACCCCGATGAGGCCACCATTGCGGGCATAGTGAACAGAATTGTGGCTGGTCAGTTGAGCGATGGACTCCTTGACGAGGCTCCTATTAATTTGCGTGAAATCGCCATCGTGAAGCAGACGTTTATCAACCGCCTGCGGTCGATGTATCACCAGCGCATAGAGTATCCGGAAGAAGTGATGCCGCATAAAGGCGCCGATGTGCATCATTCAGTCGACGGAGACTGTGCCACAGTGGCATCTGCACAGCCAAATTCCTGATTTTTTATGTTGAATAAGAAAAAAGAGATTTTAAAGATATGACGTACCTAATTGTTGTGCTCACTATTGCCTCATTCTTACTGATAGTGGCACTTGTGCTCACCATCAAGCCGCTTTGGGTGGCTGCCGTGCCCGCCTTTGTGGCGATGATGCTGCTTTATTTGACCGACTTCATCCAGTCGGTCACCCTGCCTGTCTGGAAAATTGCCATATGGGCGATGGCCACGATGGTGGTGGCGGCGCTGAGGCGGTACCAGCCAAAAGGAGAGCCTGACGGGCGCAACACCGGCAACATTTATGTGGGACTGACGTCGATTATGGGGGCGCTATTGGGCATAGTCATGGGGTCGAATTTTGTGCTAATCGGCACAATTGTAGGATCCGTGATAGGGCTGATGGCTTATAGCCGCACTCCGCAAGGGAAGTGGATTAAATTTGCCAATTCCACCTTTATTCAGTATTTTTGTGCCCGCTGTTTGCCAGCGATAGTGGCAGTGGCCATGATTGGCATCAGCGTGGAGTCGATATTATTTTATGTTCGCACTTGCTTTTTTTACTCAGGCGTATGAAATTCAGACCATTTAGCACAATATTAGGCGTATGTGCCATCCTCCTGACGGCATTCACATTCCAGGTCTCGGCACAGAAGAAGGAGATTATTCCCGTTGACTTTAACCGCGTGAAAAGTGTCACCTCCAATCCAGAGTCACGCTTCTACTATCCCCGGCTGCTCAAAACCTACATTTCCTTCAACTACAATAAGTTTGAACTTGAGGATATGCGCAATCTCTATTACGGCTACATTTTTCAAGAGGACTACAACCCTTACCGCCAGTCGGTATATGCCGACAAAGTGGAAGAGTATATCTATAAGAAGGAGCTTTCGCGCGATGAGTGCGACTCGCTGGAGCACTACGCCAGCCTCTCGCTGCACGACAATATGTTCGACTTTGAGCAGCTCGAATACTTTGCCTATGCGCTGAAGGCCAAAAAGAAATTCGCGCGCTATGAAGTGTTCACCAAAAACATTCACTTGCTGCTGAGCGCCATCATGACCAGTGGCGACGGCACCAAGGAGCACCCTTGGGTGGTGATATGCCCTATGCACGAGTATGACATTGTGAACTACCTTGGATTCAAGGCAGTGGACCACGAGGAGGTGGAAAATGGCATCGACTATGTGAAGGTGGAAAAGCGCGAGGGCAGCAAGACGGAGGGCTTTTACTTCGATGTGAAGAAGATGCTTGAGGAAGGACGCAAGAAGGGCTTTGAATAAGATGGGTCTGTTCCTTTTTTTGAAAAAAATTGGTTTATAAGGATAATACAATGAACACTATTGACAAGGTGCGCCACATACGCATCAGCGACTATAACTATCCACTGCCAGAGCAGCGAATCGCTAAACACCCCCTTGCAGCGCGCGAGCAGTGCAAACTGCTGTCCTACCAAGTGGGCGGCGATATTGCAGAAGGGCACTTCTATGATGTGCCGAGTCTGCTGCCACAAAATGCTATGCTGGTGTATAACAACACCCGCGTGATTAACGCCCGCCTGCGTTTTCGCAAGGCCACAGGGTCCACTATCGAGATTTTCTGCCTTGAGCCAGTATCGCCATCCGACTATCAGCTCATTTTCCAGACCACACATGCCTGCACATGGCTCTGCCTGGTGGGTAACAGCAAACGCTGGAAGCAGGGACCGCTCACCCAGCAGGTGAGCGTAGGCGGCCAGACGGTGACCCTTGAGGCCTGCCGTGGCGAGCGCCGTGGCAATTCGTTTGAGATTATCTTCACATGGGATGGCGAAGTCACCTTTGCGTCTATCTTGGAGGCGATAGGGGAGATACCGATACCTCCATACCTTAACCGAGGCACTGAGGCAACCGATTCCACCGACTATCAAACGGTGTATAGCCACATCGATGGCAGCGTGGCTGCTCCAACGGCGGGACTTCACTTCACCGACGAGGTGCTTGCCCAGTGCGATAAGCGAGGTGTCAAGCGCC
>DLLC01000014.1:6849-31510 GCA_002476625.1 Porphyromonadaceae bacterium UBA7572
GAACTCACCCTTCATGTGGGCGCTGGCACGTTTCAGCCTGTGAAAAGCGAGGACATCGGCGGACATGAGATGCACCATGAGTTCATATCAGTGCAGCGCAGCCTGCTCGTGGACTTGATAGAGGCTGAAGGGCCAGTGGTGGCTGTGGGCACCACAAGTGTGCGCACGCTTGAGAGCCTATACTATGTGGGGCAAACATTAGAGACGAATCCTGATGCCGATGAGGATGCACTCACCGTGAAGCAGTGGATGCCTTACAGCACTCCCTGTGAAATCAGCACCAAAAAGGCGTTGCAGAACATTGTGGACTACCTCGACCGCCATCATGCGCAAGCCTATATGGGCAGCACTCAGCTGATGATAGCTCCAGGGTTTCAGTACAGGATTATCAGTGGAATGATCACCAACTTCCACCAGCCGCAGAGCACGCTGCTGCTGCTTGTGTCGGCATTCGTGGGAGAGGAGCATTGGCGCATGATTTACGACTATGCCCTTGCGCACGATTTCCGTTTTCTCAGCTATGGCGACGCCTGCCTCTTCCTCAAATAGCACATATTCTCTACGATGAGTAGAGCATGTCCTCTCTGTGGTAGCCTATTAATTTTGACCTACTCCCGCTGATTTTCTGCTGGTGTGGAGGATTACTGCTCGGGCACACCGAAGGGGACGTGCTTGATGAATTTCATTTCTTGCAGTATGCGACTACGCTGACGGAGCACCGCACCCGACGGGTTCTTGGAGTCGCGCTTGATGGGGTTGGGGAGTGTGGCTGCGATAAGCGCAGCGTCGCGTCTGGTGAGCTGGTCGGGGTTTTTGCCGAAATTGAGTTCTGCCACAGCTTTCACGCCATAGATGCCGTCGCCCGTTTCAATGGAGTTGAGATACACCTCCATAATTCGTTCTTTTCCCCATATAAATTCTATTAGCACGGTGAAGTAGGCTTCAAATCCTTTTCTCACCCAGCTGTGTCCTGGCCATAGAAACACATTCTTTGCCGTCTGCTGCGAGATAGTGCTTGCGCCTCGTTCTTTTCCGCCCTGCAGCGCTTTGAGCCGGGCCTTGTATATTTCCTCGAAGTCGAATCCATGGTGCTTCAGAAACCGTGTGTCTTCGCTCGATATGACCGCTAATGGCATATTTTCGCTGATGTGGTCCATATCCACCCATTCATGCTCAATTTTGGGCGAGCGGCCATCTGCCACTTGCTCTGCCACGCGGATAAACATTAGTGGCGTGTAATATACCGGTAGCCACTTTAATATCACCACCGCCGACAGCGATGACACGATAAAGAATATGAGGGCGAATGTAAACCAGCGAAATATGCGTCGTAGAATGTACATGTGTAGTGGGAGAGATTAGACGTTAGAAATTAGAGATTAGACGTTGGCCTTTGGGCTTTTGGGTGGGTGGCGAAGTTGCCAGAACGCCACTGCCGAGGCGGCTGCCACATTGAGTGAGTCCACGTTGTGGCTCATGGGGATTTTTACCACGTAGTCAGTGCTGGCAATCACCCCCTGCGACAGTCCGTCGCCCTCTGTTCCCATCACTATGGCGAGGCGTGGTTCTGCCAAGAGCTGCGGGGCGTCGATGCTGATGCTGTCGTCGGTCAATGCCATAGCTGCGGTTTTGAAGCCCAAGTCGGCGAGGCGGCAAACTGGCGTGTGAAGCCATGCCCATGGCACGAGAAACACCGAGCCCATCGACACTCGCACCGCGCGGCGGTTGAGTGGGTCGCACGATGATGGCGTGAGTAGCACGGCGTCGATTCCAAGTGCCGCGGCACTGCGGAATATGGCGCCGATATTGGTGGTATCGACCACCCCGTCAATCACCACGATGCGTGAAGCCCCTTGGCACACTTCTTCCACGCTTTTAGGCTTCGGGCGGCGCATGGCGCACAGCACACCTCGTGTGAGCGTGTAGCCTGTGAGCGACTCCAGCAGCGAGCGGCTTCCTGTGTAGATGGGTATGTCGGCACACCGCCTGATGATAGCGGCTGCATCGCCATGAATGTGCTTCTCCTCGCACAGAAGCGCCAAAGGCTCGTAGCCGCTGTCAAGCGCCACATGAATCACCTTTGGGCTTTCTGCGATGAAAATACCTTTTTCCGGCTCAAGCCTGTTGCGCAGCTGTGCCTCGGTGAGCGTGCTGAACACCTCTACGCCAGGATGCTGCAATGTGTCGATTCTGATGATTCCCATACTTTGCTTTTTATCGCTGATGTTTATAGTTTTCTTGGTGCATATTCATGATGATGCGCTGTTTTTATATTGTTATGGTTGCGGCTTGTTGGCTATATAGGAGAGAATGGTGGCTGATGTGCCATCGGTGTTCTCGTCGATGTAGAGCTGTACCATTTTTTCGTCATTGTCATAACGGTAGCCCGTGATGTCGGTAGGCTCGCCTTCTGCCGAGGAATGGCCGATCACCATCCGCTTCATATCGTAGGACTTGCGCAGCGATTTCAGCACAGCGGCAAATTGTGCGTTGGTGGCGTTCTTTTTCGCTGATTTGGCACGGAAGGTGACGCAGTACAGTCCATTACCGTCGAACTGGATTTGCACGTTGAGCCACTTTTGCCCCAAGAATGCGAACCCCGCGGTGGCAGAGGTTTTGCTTGCCAGAATTTTTAGCTCGCTGTAGTCGCCGTTGTCCAGCGGGATAGTGTCGAAATGGCTGTCGGGCTTCCCAGTGGCCGCATCCACAAAGTGCTGCTGATATAGCGCTTGGAGCACGGTCTGCTTTTGCTGTCCAAACTTCACGGTTCCGAAAAAAGTGTCTTGAATATCGACACCACCTTTGCCTGATGAGCACGAAAAGCACACCGCTGCTATTATTATGAAAGAAAAGATTCGTGTTATCATTTGTATGACGGATTGCTCTTTGCCTACAAAATTATGGAAAATTTCTTTGGAAATTTGTAATTTTGCCCATAATTTTTTGAGATGAAGCAAGTAAAGGTTTGGATAGAGGCTATACGGGTGCGCACTTTACCGGTGTCGGTGAGTGGCGTTCTCATTGCAGTGGGGCTGGCGAAATTCAATGGCGTGTTTCGCCTGGTGCCCGCGCTGATGTGTGCTGTGTTTGCGCTTCTGGCGCAGATTGTGTCGAATTTGGCGAATGAATACTTTGATTTCAAGGCCGGGACCGACAAGAAAGGGCGCGTAGGCCCTCGCAGAGGTGTCACGGAGGGAGATATCACGCCTCGTGCCATGAAGCGAGCCATGATAGGCACGCTTGTGGCCACTTGCCTTGTGGGGTTGAGCATGCTGCTGGTGGTGGATCCGGGCGAGGACTTCGGCAATTGGCTGATGCTGATAGGCTCCGGCATTTTGATAGCCGTGTTCGCTTTCGCCTATAGCGCAGGTCCATACCCACTGAGCTACCATGCGTTAGGTGAGGTGGCAGTGATGGGATTCTACGGACTTGTGCCCGTGGCATTCACTTATTATGTGGTGGGCGGCACGTTTCATCCGTTTGCGGTGATAGCTGGAATTGCTATCGGGTTTATGGGCGTGAATGTGCTGTTGGTGAACAATTACCGTGATGTGACCGACGACCGTGAGGCTGGCAAGCGCACATCGGTGGTGGTGTTCGGGCGCAAGTTGGCGGCGTTTGCCTATCTGCTAAATGGTCTGATGGCGGTGTCGGTACTTGGCGTGGTGTGGCTGAGGCTCTACTTTGCTTCAGGATGGTGGTTTCTGCTTCCTGTGCTTGTTTATTTGGCGCTTCATATAGCCACATGGCGCAAACTCACGCACACCGATGGCGCAGCCTTGAACCCGCTGCTCGGCGCCACTGCGCGCAATATGCTCATCTTCACGATTCTGCTCTGCGTGGTATTTGTGGTGGGGGGTGAGTAGGCTTATTAGGCTCAATAGGCATAATTCCTCTAATCACAGATCTCTCCTACTCCGCTTTCAGCACGAAGCCTCCGCCTGGAGCCAAATGCACATTCAGGGTGGCGGGCACGGTGCCGGTGGTCTTTTTATAGTCTTCGGCGTTGCGGCTGGCATTGATGCCATCCACAAATAGCTCCATCTTCTTTCCTGCGATAAAACTGAGGTCGAGCGAGATGTCGCGTGCCTTCCAGTTGCTGATTCCGCCTACATACCAGGTGTCGCCTTTGCGACAAGCCTCTATCACATATTGCCCCACTTTCGCCTCCAGCACACGGCGCTCGTCCCACACCACGGGCACCTTGGAAATGAATTCGAGGCACTCAGGCTCGGCTTCGTAATTGGTGGGCGAGTCGCATAGCATATTGAAAGGCGAGTCGAAAATCAGGTATAGCGCCAACTGGCGGCAACGTGTGCCTTGACTCATGGGCTGGGAGTGGCATGGATAGAAATTTTTCTTGGTGGCATTGCGCATCGCCCCCTGTGTGTAGTCCATCGGTCCCACCACCTGGCGGATGAAGGGAAGCAGCGTCTCGTGGCGCACTTGGTCGAATTTCTCAAATTTGCTCCACTTCACCTGCTCCTGGCCAGCTACGGCCTCAAAATTGAGCACATTGGGGTAGGTGTAGGTCATGCCGTTAGGCACGGGCGCCCCATGAAAGTCGCAGAAAAGGTGATACTTTGCGCAAGTGGTGGCAGCCTTTTCAAGAAACGCCATCATTTTCTGGTCGCACCGGTCCATGAAGTCGATTTTGAAGCCCTTCACGCCCATCTCGCTATAATGGCGGCACACGTTCTCCATATCGCGCTCAAAAGCCTTGTAGCCAGCCCAAAGCACGATGCCCACACCACGCTCCTTGGCATAGCTGACGAGCATGGGGAGGTCGATTTCTGGCACCACCTGCATCAGGTCGGCTTTCTTGTTCACAGCCCAGCCCTCGTCGAGAATCACATATTCTATGCCATTTTTAGCGGCAAAGTCGATGTAGTATTGATAAGTGGCGTTGTTCACTCCGGTTGCGAAGTCCACGCCTTTCAAATTCCAGGAGTTCCACCAGTCCCATGCCACCTTTCCTGGCTTAGCCCAGCTGGCGTCGAACACTGGTGCGTCGGCAAGCAGCCGCGGCACGTCGGTGGTGAGCAGGTCGGCGTCGGTCTCGCTCACGAGCATCATTTTCCAGGGGAATGTCCGAGAGCCAGAAGTGATGGCGATATAGTCTTGCCAGTCGTCCACAATCATTTGCAGATTATTGTGGTCGCCCTGATGCTCGTGTTTTGGATATGGAGGGAAGAATCCCTTCACCGCATTGCCCTTGCCAGGCAGCAGAAACATGCCGGGGTAGTTGCGCACATTGTAGTCGCCAATTAGCAACTTCTTTCCACCGCCCAGTTCGAACAGCATGGGCGACAGGCCAAGGTGGCGCTGACTGAGCTGCGAGAGGTGGGCATACTGATAGGTGTTCTCAAACGAGCAGTAGGCCTGGTCGCGCAGATCGTCGGTCTTGTGGTGAGAGTTGGCTGGGGCCTCATAGGCCATGCAGTCGGAAGGCAGGCTAAACTGCACTTGCTCGTCGCTGATGGTGATCGAGTCGGGGTAGTGTGTGACGAAGCGGTATGCCACGCCCCCGTCGTAGGCCCTGAACTCTACCGCATATTTTCCGAAACTAAGGGTGAGCACACGGCATTTCTCTCCGCTGCTGGTCTTCGCCGACTTGCACTGTTCAGCCGCCAGCGTTTTCCCTCCCTTTAGGGTCATGCCAAGAGGAGAGGACAGCAGCACTGGCGTGCCGCTGTGGCTGATGGAGAAAGAAGTGCCCGATGTGGAGTTTTCGACATCCACTTTAAGTTTGCCGTTAGGCGATGTGAGCTGATAGCGCTTTGCCGCCGATGCGCTGAGGCAGGCGAGGACTAAGGCGGTGATGAGAAGGAGTTGCTTCATATTTTTGTTTACTTTTGATTTTTCTAATTTGAAGATTGATTTCTGCCACAAATTTAGGAAAAATCGCTGCAAATGGTGGTGAAAAATGGCGGTAAAAAATGAGTGTAAGTTTTTTTGTGAAAAAAGTGCAGGCTTCTGTTTCAATCTAAGGAAATAATCTTTATCTTTGTGTACTGAATTACTCTTTTTTAACACAACTAATTAACAACATTGATTTATGAAGAAAAATTACTCTAAAATTTTAATGGCTGCCGCTCTCTCAGTGGCTGCTGTGTGTGGAATGCAGGCACAGAAAGTGGTGCTTGAAGAAAACTTCGACAAGCTCGAAAACGCAGTTGACGAAAATGGCAAGCCCCTCTACGGCAAGAACCCATGGACCGGTACTGATGCAGACGGAGTTGAGTATAATCCAAACTATAATGGTATCCAGAGTGATGGCCATGTTGAAGACCTCAACGGCTGGAGCTCTCACACCACCTATATGTATGCTTGCCGTGGCTATATCCGCTTCTCTAAGACTGGTTACGGTGGCGACCTCGTGTCACCTAAGTTCGCTTCCCTCACCGAGCCAACCGATGTGAAGCTCTCTTGGCAAGGCATTGGCTACACCTCAAACCAGAAACTCAATGCCGATGGCTCTTACAAGAGCGGTCTGGTGCACGACTATCAGTGCTACTGCGTGGCAGTGCTTGGCGCTGGCGAGATTGAAGGCGCAAAGAAGAGTATGGCGGTGGCGTATAAAGACGCCGACATGAACGATATCACCGTTAAGGCTGCATTGATTGAAATTCCTACCGACGCGTTCATCACCATGGACACTCTCCAGGCATGGGGATTTGAAGGCACTAAGAACGAGCTCACCATCAAGGGCGCAACCGCCGAGACTCAAGTGGCGTTTATGTCGGTGCTCCCAAGCTTCGGCACCAAATGCACCAACTATGTGCTTGAAGGTTTGCCAGCAGCTGATCCAAACGCTCCTCACGGTGTGAATGTGAAGGTGAACCGTGTTATCATCGACAACGTGAAGGTGGTGACTGCACCTGCTTCTGGCATCAACGACGTGACCGCCGCCAAGGAGGTGAAGGCTCGCAAGGTGATTGAAAATGGCCAGGTTTACATCATCGCAGGCGACAAGAAATATAATGTGATGGGTGCTGAAGTGAAATAATAGTCACCTATTTTGCTCATTAATATAGAATTAGTGCTCTCGGTTACTTTTTGCCGAGAGCATTTTTTTTGATATGAGTGTGAAAAAAGATGCGATGATGCGTTTTTTTTACAAAATTATGTGTAATTTTGGCATTATATAAACCTATCTTAATCAACTTATAAAATGAAAAAAAATTACTCAAAAATTTTAGCAGCCGCTTTCGTGGCTGCAACATCAGCATTCGGAGCATGGGCTGATGAAGTGGTGGTTCTTCAAGAAAATTTCGACAAGCTTGAGGCTGTGACAGACGCTGGCGTGCACAAGTATGGCAAGAACCCTTGGACTGGCAAAGACGCAGAGGGCGTAGAATATCAGCCAAATTACAGCACTTTGCAAACCGCTGGCTTCGTTGAAGATCTCAATGGCTGGACTTCTCGCACCAACTGGGCGTATGCTTGCCAGGGCTATGTGCGCATTTCGAAGACTGGCTTTGGAGGTGATTTGGTGTCTCCAAAGCTCACCGCACTTAACCAACCAACAGATGTGAAGCTCTCTTGGCAAGGCATTGGCTACTCTTCCGAACCAAAAGCAAACGAGGATGGCTCCTATAAAAGTGGTGAAAAGCATGACTTCCAATATTACTGCGTGGCAGTGCTCGGCGCAGGCGAGATTGAAGGCGCAGCAAAGACTATGGATGTGGCTTACAAAGATGCTGATAATAAAGATATAACCGTTAAGGCTGCTGTGGTTGAAATTCCTTCCACAAGCTTTATCACAATTGACACTTTACAGGCTTGGAGTTTTGAAGGCACTAAGAATGTGCTTACCATCAAGGGTGCAACTGCTGAAACCCAAGTTGCATTCATGTCGGTAATACCTAACTTCTCTACTAATAAAGCAGACAAGACCAGCAGCTATGTAATTAAAGATGGAGAAGGTAATGTGATTCTTCCAGCCGCTACCGATGCTCCTCACGGAGTGAACACTGGCGCAAACCGTGTGATTCTTGACAACATCAAGGTGGCTTATGAAACTGTGCCTACTGGCATTAGCGACGTGACCGCCGACAAGGAAGTGAAGGCTCACAAGGTGATTGAAAACGGCCAAGTTTACATTATCGCTGGCGATAAGAAGTTCAACGTGATGGGCGCTGAAGTGAGATAAGAGAGAAGTTAGACGTTAGACGTTAGAAATTAGAGATTAGAAGTTAGACGTTAGATGTTAGACTTTTGATGTTGGATTTCTGATGTGCTGAAAATATAGAGGAAATATGGGGTCGTTCTTCAAGGAGAACGGCCTCATATTTTGTATTTTGAATCCAAGAAATATTCCCGATGTTGTGCATTAATTGTCGGATTTCAATATTTTGGGGGATAGCGGAACTATTCGGCATATCAGTGTTTTGCCCTTCTATGCTTTTTGTGCGTTCACCCATTAGGCTTGATACCAGTACATTACAATTTAATTGAAACCTATGGCCGGTACTTTGAAAATGGTTCTTTTCTCCTACATTTGCGATTATACAAAAAAAGGAGCTGTGGTTAGTGGTCAGAAGGGTTGATGTCGGTGTCGAGTGGGCAGTTGATGAGGTACACGCGTGAGCGGGCGCGGGTGATGGCTGTGTAGAGCCACCGGTAGAAGTCGAGCTGCGTGAACGCTTCAGGCATGATTGCCCCCATGTCGATAAACACGTTTTGCCACTGTCCGCCTTGCGCTTTGTGGCATGTGATGGCGTAGGCATATTTCACTTGCAGCGCATTGAAGTAGGGGTTTTTCTTCAGTTCGCGGTATCGGGTGCGCTTGTCGCCTGTGAGTTCGGCCATGATGGAGCTGTACAGCCGCTCGCTTTGTGCGGCAGTGAGTGCAGGAGCGTCGCTACCGAGGCAACTGACAATGATTTTCACGTCCATCTCTACGTGGTCGAGGTCGGGGAACTCCACCGTCACATTGGCGAAGTCAAGCCCGTAGCGGCGCTCAATCTCGCCCCACACCCGTTTCACCCTCACTACGTCGCCATTGGCGATGAAGTCGATTTGTTCATAGTCGGCAGCCCAGAAGTAGTTGTTTTTGCTCACCAGCAGAATATCATCGCTCACTAATTCGTCTTCGCGGTAGAGGATGCTGCCTCTGATGCCGCGGTTGAAAAGCGTGGCGCGCTTGTTGCTGCGGGTCACCACGGCTGTTTCGCTCATGCCGTCGCGGTCGTAGCAGTCGCTGATGGTCTCCAGCAGGAATTCGCCGGTAGTGGCGTCGATGTCGTGGAAGCGCATAAGCTCCAGTTTGGGTACGCACATCACGCCGCTCTCCATCACTTGGCGCAGAATGGTGGCGTTATAAAGTATGCCGCTTTCGGCAGCCTGACGCGCTATCTGCTTCAGGCTTACGCTGTAAACTTGCAGCGCATAGCCACGCAGGAATTCTGCGCTAAGCGCCGGGCTTTCGGTCTGGCCCACGGGCGGCAACTGTGCCACATCACCCATCAGCACCAACCTGCAGCCAATGCCGCTATACACGTAGTGGATAAGGTCGTCGAGCAGTCGTCCGGTGCCAAACACAGATCCTTCGCTTCCGTTGGAAATCATAGAGGCTTCATCTACGATAAAGATGGTGTCGGTGTGCTTGTTCTCGGCGAGCGAGAAGCCGTCGGACAGATAGCTGTTCTGCCGGTATATCTTTCGGTGTATGGTGTAGGCGCTGTGGCCGGAATATTCGGTGAACACTTTGGCGGCGCGCCCCGTTGGAGCCAGCAGCACCGTCTTGCGCCCGCGCTCCGACAGGGCTTTCACTATGCCGCCTATCATCGATGTCTTGCCCGTTCCGGCATAGCCGTTCACCAGCATCACCGCCTGTGGAATGCCATAGAGCATGAAATGGGCAAATGTGGCGAGCAGTTCCATCTGCTCATCGTTGGGCTCGTATGGCAAACAATTGATTACCTCTGTGGCAAACTGCCGCAGAGCCTTCGAGTTGGCGGAATTGTTGTAGAGGGCTTTTTGGACATCCCCTTCAGGCTGAACTTGCGATTTTACAGAATCCATATCACAAATTTAGGGAATTTTTGCTGTAAAAAGGCAAAAAATCACTATCTTTGCAATCGCAAATTTGATGAAGCATGTACTGAGGCTTCTGAACAAGGAGTGATGCTCGAGTGGCTGAAGAGGCACGCCTGGAAAGCGTGTAAACGTCAAAAGCGTTTCGGGAGTTCGAATCTCCCTCACTCCGCTTTATTCTATTAATGGTTGTAATTAAAAATGCGCTATGCTTTCAATGAAGGCACAGCGCATTTTGCTTGTGTTGTATTATGGTTTGCTTTGAGCCTTGTATTGGCTTTTCTTGATGAGCGGTGATCCTTTTACCGTGTATTGGATATCGATTTTGTCCCACCCGTTTTCCCCGATGTCGAGCGAAGCCCTAAATAGCTTCATTTTATTATCTACGGGGAAGAAGTGCACCCGCTTAGTGATGGTTTCTTCTTTCATAGGCACTGTGCCCACAAGGCTACTTGTGGCTGCTTTGGTTTTGTGCACAGAGATGAGGGCAGACTCTATCATATATTCACTGTCGCCTGCAGGATACTCCAGCACAAAGCGGCTCACCAGCGCCTCAGTCACATACTCAGAACTGATTATTGTCTTAAACTCGTTGGTAGTGGATACGGGCAAATCTTCAGTTGGGTAAATAATATTGCAGCCTTTTTTGGGAGTGTTTCCTACGAGTTGGGCGCTTGTATAAGCACTGGCTATAATTGCCACGATAATAAAGGTGATGATACGTTTCATATTGTTTGTTAATTGTAATTAAATGGTGGAAAGGAAGGTGTCAGTATTCGTCGAATTTTGTTGGCTTTAGTCCTTGCAGTTCGGCTTCAAGATTGAAGGGAGGCATAGGCAGGAGGTCGGGCATGGTGAAATCGCGTGTTTCTTTCTTGTCCTTCATCTCGCTCTTGGCCTCTTGCTTGTTCATTGACCGTATGGCGGTAACCATCAGCTCGGAATTCATCATCACGTCCATTCCTTTGAATTTTTTTACGGGATTCCTGTAGGTGAAATCTACGTAGGAGTGGTGCGATACCAGTTCGCTAAGTAGTTGGCGGTCGCTTCTGTAGGTCCATTCCGATATGCTGGTGTTGTAGGTGTAAATGGGGTTGTCTTTTATCCTTCCGAGCTTCATGCCGTTGATAATGGCTCGGTAAGTGCCATGCACAGAGTCGGCGATGCATAGGATGGCGTCTTTGTCGCCGCCCTTTGCAGCGTAGTAGGTGGAGTCGCCCGCCACATTGGTCACGCCATCGCGCTTCACAAATTTCACTTTGCCAAGATGTGTGGAGCGGTAAGGCCCCAAGAAAAGTGAGAAGTTGAACATCTTGTCGAGGCGTGGGTCTACCCATTGGCGGCAGGCTCTTACCCTGCGCGTGTATTTTTTCTTTTTACAGTCGTAGTAGAAGTCCACTAAGCCCTCGCGGTAGAGCACCAGTTTGCCGTCGTTACGATACGCATCGCGAAACACGGCTGAGGTCTTTATATAGTCGTTTTGATTGACTACCACTTCGCCGAGGTCGAATCCTTTGGGCTTGAGTACTACATCGGCAGTTTGCGAAGCAGCGTCCACCGTTTGCGATTCATACGACATCATGCTGATGGTCACGCTGTCGGCAGCCACATTCACCATACCGTCGGCACTTGTCATTTGGAGCAACTTGCCTTGGCGGTTGAAGACGTATGCTCCAGTAAGCGGTTCATTCGTGTCGGCATCAATTACGCGAAATTTTGCGTAGGCCAATAGTGGCATCACCATAGCTATGGCGAGCCATATACCTCTTTGCGCTATTGATTTGTGAAAATGCATTAGTCTGGTGTGAAAAGAAGTGGGAAGCGCTAATTCTTCGGCATATATTTAGTGGGGTCCTCTGGACCGTCTTCTTTAGCTTTGGCAGGCTCGCCGTCGGACGCTTTGGCGGACGGGCGCTTGGCTTTTGCCTCCAGTTGCGAAAATTCCTCTTGAAGTTCCTGCTGCACCTTAGTGAACCCTTCTTTTCCCTTGCTCAGCCCTTTTTCAAGGCCGTCGTCGATGGAGCGCTCGAGCGTTTGGTTGAACTTGAAAGGGAAAATGGAGATGATGCACGAAACCAGCGAAAGCCACATCAGAATGTTGCTCGCATAATATCCCACATTCAGCTCCTTCACCTTGAAGCCCTCAATCTGCGCCGCAGGGGTGCCAAGAAGCTCTGGATCGTGGCTCAGCGCCCAACTTTGGAAAAAAAGGTCGGGCATGCTGAAGAATACGATGCCCACTGCAATGAGCGCGGCTGTGGCTATGCCCCAATAGCGGTGCTTGTTGTAGTTGAGTGCCACGCCTCCAAAGCATGCAATGAAGGGGAGAAGGGCGAATATCGTTTTGGGCAGACTGAAATTTTCGGTGATAAGTCCTGCCGAGTAGCTCAAGCCTGTGATACTGCCTGCGAGATCCATTGTGCGGAACGGCAGAAACACATAGCAAATGATAGCGGCAATCAGGAGTATGTTGGTGATGGGTTTCATTATTGAGGAAATAGGCTATTCAATTAATATATTGCGAATTTAGTGAATTTTTCCAGATAATCCAAATTTGGCGAAACACAGCGGAAGTGTGGAGTGAGTATCAGGAGGTGAGCGGATAAAAAAAATTAGTGGCAGTTTCACAACTCCCACTAACACTAAACCTTAAAAATCTAATTCTATGAAAAAACTTACGCAAATATACATCTCTTTATTGGTATATGCAAACTTTCTTTTCTTTTTTAGGGATATTTTTTCACAAATCTTCTTCAAATGTCAAATTTTTATGTAAAATTGTCGGTGTAGAGAAAAATATATAACTTCGTGCCACGAAAAATTATTTGCGATTCTTGTTATGATGATTAATATGCCGGTACGATGCCTCGATTTGAATTGAATATACTGGGCTGTGGTTCTGCCACGTCCACTCTCCGCCACCTACCCACGTCGCAGGTGCTGAATGTTCGCGACAATGTGATGATGATAGACTGTGGCGAGGGCGCGCAATTGGAAATGCGCCGCCGCAAGCTGAAGTTCGCCCGATTGACCAACATTTTCATCTCGCACTTGCACGGCGACCACTGCTTTGGACTGCCCGGATTGCTATCCACGCTTGATTTGCTGCAGAAGTCGAGTGCCGTGACGGTGCATATTTTTGAGGACGGTGCGGATCAATTCAAAAGCATAATGGATTACTTTTGCCGCGATCGTTGCTATGCGCTACGCTTCAATATCATCACAAGAGAGCCTCGTGTGATATATGAGGACGGAGCCATTACCGTGCGCACCTTTCCTTTAAGGCATCGGGTGCCAGCCGTGGGATTCGTGTTTGAGGAGAAGGCGAAGCTGCGCCATGTGAATTCTGAAGCCGTGCGTGCCTTCGAGGTGCCCCATCACTTTATGAACAGCCTTCGTCAAGGACTTGACTACGTGACCCCTTCCGGGGTTGTTATCCCCAATGAAAAGCTCACAACCGCCGCCGATGCGTCGGTGAGCTATGCCTATGCGAGCGACACCGCTTTCAGCGAGCGTGTGGTTCAGGCTGTGGAGGGTGTGGACTGGCTCTACCATGAGGCCACCTATGGCGATGAGTGTGAGGCTATGGCGCGCAAGCGGTTTCACAGCACGGCGCGCCAAGCTGCCACTGTGGCAAAAGAGGCAGGTGTGAAACATCTTATTTTAGGGCATTACAGTAAGCGCTATCTCGACGAGCAGCCCCTGCTTCGTCAGGCGCAGGAAGTGTTTCCATCCACCCAGCTTTCAAATGAGGGCGACTGCATCGATTTGATGAAAGTATAAGCATATTCATGAATTATTGGTGGATAAATAAATATGCGGAAGCATAATTTTGCTTCCGCATATTGTGCGTATGGGCGTGTAAAACTCTGTGTGCATGTTAGTTGCCTACGGTGAGGTTGGTGTAGAACCGTCCGTTCTGGTCGGTGTAGTAGTTGAGCGTGACATAGCCCTGGCCTTCGCCGCCCCACCAGCTCACTGTGCCTTCGTAGGGAGTGGTGCGGGCCTCAACCGGGCTGCCGTAAGTGCCGCATAGTGTGCTGTAGAGACGGTTATACATACCGAGGTCGCGTGTGGCAAAAGAGTTGCTGAACATGGCTGTGGCCAGTCCTCCGCCTGAAGCATATGTGAGCATTACGTTAGGCCAACTGAAATTGAGCATTGGAACATCGCGCAGGTAAATCACATTGTCGTAATAGCCGTCGATGTTATAGCCATAGGTGAACAGGTGGTTGAGCGACACCGAGAATACTGTGCCAAATTGCAGACCAAGCACTCGGTAGATGCGTGGCGCAGCGTGATACCAAGTCCACCCTACGGGTATGATTGGACGGTGTGCCACCCAAGGTGCTGGACGCCATGGACGGTATGGCGGTCGGCAAGGGTGACTCCAGCTCCAGCTGTTGTGCCGATAATAATCGTGGTAGCGCCGATTGAACTGGTTGTCGAAGCCGCGTGGATTGCCGTGTTGAGGGCGGTGATAGCCGGGTCGCCTGCCATCATAGTCTCTGCCGTAATCACGGTTGCCGCGATTGTTGAAACCGAAGTTATTACCGGGCCGGCCACCATCTGGGCGGTCGCCACGGTTACCATTGCCGAAGTTTCCGCCAGGGCGGTCGCCACGGTTACCGTCGGGGCGGCGGTAGCTGCTGGCGTTCTCTCTGCGCAGTTCAGGCGGAGCCACACTGTTGGAAGGGGTGGCGTAGTCTTGCCTGTGTGAGCCAAAGGTGTTGCGGCCCGGAATGGTGCCTGTATTGCGCTGCGGGCGCATTTGGGCTGTGCCGGCGTTGGCATTCGGGCGGGCGCTTGGCGCTACCCCTTGCGATTCTGATCCATACCTTACCTCGCCTCTCGTCTGCTGGGCAGAGCGAGGTGTTACGCCTTGTGGCTCTCTGCCGGCATAGCGAGACTGTGCCGACGACCGTTCAGTGTTTCGATCGTGGCTCATGCGCTCTGGTTGCCGTCCTTGCTCATTCGGTCGGCTATAAGAAGATCTTCTTTCTGGGGAAGCGGTGGCTCTGCCAGGCGCACGGCCTTCATAACTCGAGCTTCTGCTCGATTGGGCCATACCACTTTGACTGTGGCCACCCCCACCGAAACCGCCTCGGCGGCCTTGTGCCAGAGCTTCGCCCGGTAGCGTCATGCAGCCTGCGAGCGTGAGCGCAAGTATTGAGTTTCTGAGTAAAGATGTAGTCATAATGCCTTGTTTTATTGATTTCTTTGCTTTTTTAGACGTACGACCCACCCCTTTGGTTTAATTGGTGATTTTTCGGCTTAACTGGTGAAAAACGGAACAGTATGTTTTCGCCTCCTCACTTCATTGTTTTAGAATTAAATTGACGAGTGCAGTAACGTCGCTCACATTGATAATGCCGTCGGCATTGATGTCGCAGCTTTCGGCATTGTATGAAGCCGTGCCGAGAATGTGGTTGATGAGTGCGGTTACATCGCTCACATCCACTTTGCCATCACCATTCACATCCCCTATGGCTGCCACTTTTTTGTAAACGAAAGCTATCGTAGGGCAGTAGTCGGTGGCCCGCAGCGTGCCGCCGGTGTCGATGTATGAGCTTTTGGCGCGTACATAATAAGTCGCGCCATCCATGAGTGTGGCGCCATTCACCTTCAGTTCGCCGAGTGGGAGCGTGGTGCTGCACTGGTAGTTTTTCAGCGTTTCCACAAATCGTGTCCTTCCCCATGACGAGGCCGACGAGCTGATTTCCACAATCATATTTTCGGCAGCCACCTGAGGCTGAAGCTCAATGTGCTGATTGCTGTTGAGCGTTTCGCCATCTAATGCTGGCTGAGCAAACTTTGGAGCCTCCGCCACACGGTAGATGGTGGTAAACTCCACGGGTTTGCTGGTCTCTCCGGCAAGGGTTACACGCACATAATAGTGGGCGCCGGAGTGGAGTATATACAGCGGCACTGGCATTTGATTGGCAACAGTTGATTCGCTGAACACTACATTCTTGCTTGTGAAGGCTGAGTCGGTGGCTATTTCCACCAACACCTCGTCGCTCCCGGTGTTGGTCCAGAGAATGGTCGGGTCGTTGGGCACATCTTGCATTAGGTTAGTGGGATAGGTCACTTCCAGCCGGTGAGGAGTGAAGGCGCGCGGTGCGCTGATGCCGTCGTTGTGGTTGAGTGCGCAGGCGTGCACTCGCCAATAGTGGCGCACATCGCTTGTTACGCCCTCAAACGCCTCCGATGAGGCGGTGGTGTCGGTGGTGGCAAAAGTGTGTGTCACTTTGCTGAAGTCGGCGTCGTCAGCGATTTCGATGGTGTATTTCTCTGCGCCTTCCACACTGTTCCAAGTGAAGCAGAACGGTTCTGACACGACCGCCCCGTCGTTGGGAGAGATGAGCGATGGCGCGGCAAGCGTGGCATCTTTCGCACCCAGGAATTTGGCGGTGTATTCATTGCCGTAGCGGTCAAGCACGCAGATGGCATACTGATAGCCGGTGCGGTATTTTTCGGGAATTGTGAAGTGCGTGTCGTAGGTCATGCCTAACAGATAGTCGGCATCATACTGGAATTGACTTTGTGCCACGGAATTAGGCACGGCATACACCGTGTAGCGCACATTTTCCATTCCTGTCCATGAGAGGTCGTATGCCACCTTGTTCACGTTGGTAACGGTGCCAGGGTTGGTGGCAGCCTTCCACGTCATGGCAGGCGGTAGGGCGGGTCGGGCGTAAACGGTGCGCTTCAAATAGTGGGCAAACGATTCTTTTGCACCGAGTGCATACAGATATTTGCAAGAGTAATAGATGCTGCCAGGTGCATTGTCGAGGTTGGTGTTTCGTGTCATTTCCACCTCGTTCACATACTCGTCATAAGTGGTGCCGTTTGGCCCGCTTGCTTTCAATACAGGCGCTTTGCTGCCTTGACTTGATCCAGAGAGCGAGGAGATGTCGTGAGAGATGTACACGTGGCGGCCGAATTTGTGCGCCACCTTTCCCCACCATGGTGTGATTTTGGCAAAGTCGGCTGCGCTGTAGCCGATGGTCCAGTACACCTGTGGCGAGATGTAGTCCACACTCTTGGCGTTGTACCATGCAATGGGGTCGGAGAAGATGCCGTTATACTGCCAGTCGCTTCCGGGGCATGGATCGATGCCGTATTTCTTCGCCACCGAGCTGCTTGAGCATGCCACACCGGCAGGCGAGATGCCGAAGCGCACCCAAGGCTTCACGTTTTGAACCATATCGTAAACGGCCTTTACCATACGGTTTACATTGTCGCGACGCCAGTCGCCTATGCTCATGCTTGTGCCTGAGTTCTTCCATTCGGAGTAGTCGCCAGCGCTACTGTTCGACGGAATGCCGTTGGGGTAGAAATAGTCGTCGTAGAGAATGCCGTCCACGTCGTAGTTTGTGATCACTTCGCGGCACACATTCACTATGCGGTCGATGGTCCACTGCTGCGCAGGGTCGAGGATGGTGGTGTTGCCGTGGCTGAGTAGGTGGCCATCTGCTTTCAGCTCTTCATCGGCAGGCGTGCTCCAGTTGGAACCAGTGGAGAAGCGGTAGGGATTGATCCATGCGTGGCACTCCATACCGCGCTTGTGGCAGCCCTCTACCGCGTATTGCAGCGGATCGTAGCCAGGGTCCTGGCCACGGGTGCCAGTGAGGTAGCTCGACCACGGCTCGTAGCTCGACTTGTACATGGCGTCGCACATGGAGCGCACTTGAAAATTCACTGCGTTGAAATTATTGTTAGCAAGGGAGTCGAGCATCCGGTCGAGCTCCGCCTTCTGTGTCTCGGCCGATGCGCCGGTGCTTGGCCAGTCGAGCGCCCAAACGGTGGCCACCCAAGCCGACCGGAACTCCGCTTTCACCACATTGTAAGCCGATGCGCTGAATGCGGAGAAAGCCAAAAAGGTAACGATAGCGATAAATTTAAGTCTAAATTTCGTCATAATTGATTTGAAGATAATTTTTTGAAAAGATAGTGCAAACCAAATGCAGAAAGTCAAGTTCGCTTGAACTTTCTGCTAAGGCGCCGCCTATTTTCTGTAAAGATAGCCGATTTCGGCCTATTATGGGAGATTAGGTGGGTGTTTTTATGGAAATTTAGCAGAAAAAGCCCTCGCCATGAATGAAATTAGGCGAGGGCTGGGTATGTGCTTCTGCAGAAATAGTGCTTATTTCAGGATGAGGTTGATGAGGGCTGTGATGTCGCTCACGTTGATGATGCCATCGGCATTGATGTCGCAGCGGCTTACGGGATACGACTCGGTGCCGAGAATATGGTTGATGAGTGCAGTCACATCGCTCACGTTCACCACGCCGTCGGCGTTGATGTCGCCAGCGGTGGGCTTTTCAGCTCTGTAAACGAATTTCACCACAGTGCCCCAGTCGGTGGTGTGGGTGGCGCCGTCAAGGCCATCGTATGTGGATTTTACACGGGCGTAGTAGGTGGCGCCGTCCGCGAGTTTCTTGCTGTTCACCTTGATGTTGTCGGCAGTGGCAGTGGTGTGTGTGGCGCCATCTTTCAGCGTCTCCACAAAGCGTGTGCGTCCCCAAGTGGTGGCAGAGTTGCTGATTTCTATCTGGTAGGCGGTGGCCCATTCTTGTGGTTTCACCTCCACGAATTCGCCTTTGTAGATTTCTCCTCCGTCGACAGGGCGCAGGAAGTGTGCGGCCACATGTGCCACGGTGAATTTAACAGGCAGTGACACCATTTCGTGGCCATCGATGGTGATGCGCACACGCATATAGCAGGTGCTGCCAGCTTCCAGCACATCGTCGGTGACGGTGAGCTCGCCTGTGGTGGATTTGCCGGTGAACACTATTTGCTTGAAATCGTCGTCATTGGCAATCTCCACGGTAGCCTCATTTGCCGAGTGTAGATTATACCATTTGGCGGTGAAGTTAGGGTCCACTTCCTCCTCACCGTTGGCAGGGTAGGTGACGGTGAGCATCATGGGCACGATGGAGCGAATTTCGCTCACGCCACTGTAGTGGTGTGGCTCTTGTGCCAGCACGCGCCAGTATTGAGTGGTTTCGTGGAGCAATTTTGTGAATTGCAGGGCAGAAAGCGTGGTGTCGGTGGTGGTGATGCGCTCCACCACATTGCCAAAGTCGGCATCGTTGCTGACTTCCACCACATAGTTGGCAGCGTCGTCCACCTTGTGCCATTTGAAATTGAAAGGCATATCTACGGCTGCCTCATTGGCGGGCGCAATCATTTCGGGGGCACTGAGTTGCTCCAGATTGCTCCCTAAAATCACGGGGTCGTACTCGTTGCCTACGCGATCCACCACACACACGGCATACTGCCAGTTGCTGCCCTGGTATTCAACAGGGATTTTGTAGTTGGTGGCGTAGGTCATGTCTAAGAGATACCCCACTTGCTTGGTGAACGATGACGGGTGCAAGGTGGCAGGGAAGGCATACACGGAGTAGCGCACGTTGTCGTAGCCGTTCCAAGTGAGCTCGCCACTGCCATTGAGTGCAAGTGAGCTGATCGGGCCGGGGTTGTTGCCTTGCTTCCAAGGCAGGGCTGGCACTAAAGCTGGACGTGAATACACGGTGCCACGCAGGTAGCTTGCCAATGAGTTCTTATTGCGCATGTAGAGGTATTTGCAAGAATAGTAGATGGAGCCAAAGGCTCCGTCGAGCGATGAGTTGCGGTTGATTTCAGCCTGGTTGGCATATTCCACATACTGGTTGGCATCGCTTGTGCTCTTGATGCTGGAGATGGAGGTGGAGATGTAGACGTGGCGGCCAAATTTCTTCACCACCTGTCCCCACCAAGGGGTGATGGTGGCATAGTTGGCAGAGGCACCGATTTTCCAGTACACCTGTGGAGAGATGTAGTCGAGGCTTTGACTTGATATCCAAGCCAGAGGGTCGGAGAAGATGCCGCTGTACTGCCAGTCGCTTGTGCCCGATGGACAAGGCTCCACGCCGTATTTCGCCGCCAGGGAGCTGCTGGTGCATGCCACGCCGGCAGGCGAGATGCCGAAGCGCACCCATGGTTTCACGGTTTGAATCATGTCATACACCGCCTTCACCATGCGGTTCACATTGTCGCGCCGCCAGTCGCCAATGCTCAGGCTTGTGCCCGACTGCTGCCATTCAGTGTAGTCGTCGGCGGTGTTGTTCGACGGAATTCCGTCGGGGTAGAAATAGTCGTCGTAAAGAATGCCGTCCACATCATAGTTGCTGATGATTTCGCGGCACACGTTCACAATGCGGTCGATGGTCCACTGCTGCGCAGGGTCGAGGATAGTGGTGCTTCCGTAGGTGAGCAAATGGCCACTTGCTTTCAGTTCCTCGTCGGCGGCTGTGGTCCAGTTAGATCCTGTGGAGAAACGGTAGGGGTTGACCCAAGCGTGGCACTCCATACCGCGCTTGTGGCATTCTTCCACCACGAATTGCAGCGGGTCGTAGCTTGGTGTGCGGCCACGGGTGCCTGTCAGATAGCTTGACCAAGGCTCATAGCTCGACTTGTACATGGCGTCGCACATGGAGCGCACCTGAAAGTTCACAGCGTTGAAATTATTGCGCTTCAGCGAGTCGAGCATACGAATCATGGAAGCCTTCTGCACCTCTGCGTTCATGCTGTTGGCTTCGTTGTCGTTGGCATCACGGGGCCAGTCGAGCGCCCAAACGGTGGCCACCCAAGCTGAGCGGAACTCACGCTTAGGCACTCCATAGGCGGCGGCTTGCGCCATGAATGTACACAAGAGGAATGCTGTAATAAATAAGTTTTTTACTTTCATTTTGTGATTTAAAAAGTTGATGGTTATAAAAGTTGATGATTATTCGATGAATGAGGGGGCGTACTCATTGCCGTAGCGGTCGAGTGCGCACACAGCGAAGGCATAGCCGGATCGAAGGCTCGCAGGAATGGTGTAAACCACCTCTTCAGCGCCACGCTCTGGGTTGTAAACCATGCCAAGGAGGTGCTTCACCTCACCCTTGAACTGGGCACGGCTCATCGTCTTCGGAAAAGCGTAAACTGTGTAGCGGCAACGTGGAATCAGCTGCCATGCCAGTGTGCCGCCCTCGTGCTTGAGGAAATTGACCACCGGGGCTTTGCGTGCCACCGGACTGCGCCAAGGCACTGTGGGCGGAAGCGACGGATACTGAAACACGGTGCGCCTGAGGTAGTGGCAGAGTTGCTCGCTGAGGCCCGGCTTGTTGTAGAGATTGCGCACCGACCAGAAGATGGTGCCGCTTTGGCCGTTTGCGCAGTGGCTGCGCAGAAGCCGCATTTCGGTTGCCCATTCTGGAAACTCGGAGGTGGTGAGCAGCTTGTCGATTGACATCGACACGAAAGCCTGCCTGCCGAAGCCTCTTGCCACCTTGCACCACCATGGTGCCACAAGACTAAAGTCGGCACGGCGGTTGCCTATTTTCCAGTACACTTGCGGAGCGATGAAGTCGAGCAATTTCCCTTTCAACCATGCCACCGGCTCGGAGAAGATGCCGCTATATTGCCAGTCGCTGCCCGATGGGCAAGGCTCTACGCCATATTTGGCGGCAAGCGACTTGCTGGTGCACGCCACACCTGCCGGCGAGATGCCGAAGCGCACCCATGGCTTCACAGACTGAATCATGCCGTAAACGGTCTTCACCATGCGGTTCACGTTGTCGCGCCTCCAGTCGCCAATGCTCATGCTTGTGCCAGACTGCTGCCATTCCTTATAGTCGGGGGCGATGGCGGTGGAAGATATGCCTTCGGGATAGAAGTAGTCGTCGTAGAGGATGCCGTCCACATCGTAGTTTGTGATCACTTCACGGCACACGTTCACAATGCGGTCGATGGTCCACTGCTGTGCAGGGTCGAGGATATAGAATTTACCCCACTTGAGCAAATGCTTTTTAGCCTCCTGGTCGCGCTCGTGCCTCCAAAGTGATCCGGTGGAGAAGCGGTAGGGGTTAATCCAGGCGTGGATTTCCATGCCGCGCCGGTGGCATTCGCTCACAGCGAAGGCAAGAGGGTCGAAGCCGGGATATTTGCCACGTGTGCCGGTGAGGTAGCTCGACCACGGCTCGTAGCTTGATTTGTAGAAAGCGTCGCTCATGGAGCGCACTTGCAGGTTGATGGCGTTGAAGTTGTTGTTTTTCAGCGAGTCGAGCATTCTCACCAGCTCGGCTTTCTGCCGCTCGGCTGGTGCGCCTTGTTTAGGCCAGTCGATGCCCCACACGGTGGATACCCATGCCGACCTCAGTTCCCGCTTGGGTGGAGTGGTGGCTTGCGGAAGCCTCTGGGCTAAAGCCGGGAGGACGAGGGCAATCAGAAGGGCGTAAGCTATAATTCTTTTCATTTGGTAGCTGTCTGTAGGTTCTTTATGTTGAATAGATTGCAAGCGTTGTTTGTGGTGGCTTTGTCGACTTCTTCCGGAGTTGCGCCCATCTCCTTTGCCACAAAATGGCAGATGTGGGTGGTGAACGCGCTCTCGTTGCGCTGTCCACGGCAGGGCACGGGTGCCAGGTAGGGAGAGTCGGTCTCGAGCAGCAGACGGTCTATGCCTATGATGGGCAAGTTGGCCTTTACTTCGCTCTTTTTGAAGGTGACAATGCCATTCACACCGAAATAGAAGTCGCCCCGCTTGCGAATGGCTTCAATTTCGGCAGGAGAGCCCGTGAAACTGTGGAACACGCCTTTTGGAAGTGGCTCGCCAAAATTGTCCATCACCTGAAGGCATTCTTTCAGCCCGTCGCGACAGTGAATGATGAACGGTAGGCCGAACTCCTTGCACCAGCGCAGTTGCGTGTCGAGCACCTCTAACTGTTCTTTGCGCCGGTCTTGCTCCCAGTAGAGGTCGATGCCGATTTCACCCACTGCCACAAATGGGTATGAGCCATTCTCGAGCATTTGGTGCATGGCGTGAAGCTGCTCGTGGTAGTCGTCGGCGATTTCTTCCGGGTGCAGACCGATGGTCATCGACACATATTGGGGATGAGCGTCCAGCACGCACTTTTGCTTGCTCACGCTGTTGAGGTTCTCGTTGGGCATCACAATGTGGGTGACGCCGGCTTCGATTGCACGTGCGAGCATCTGCTCGCGGTCGGTGTCGAAAGCCTCGCAGTAGATGTGGCTGTGGCTGTCGATCATTACTTTTTGCGGGCCACCAGTCGTTCGATCACTTCAATAAACGCATGGCGAGCCTCGTCGGAGAGCTCCACCTCGTCGAGAGCGTCGAGTGCCATGTCGTTGTAGCGTTTGATGGCCTCGTCGGCAGCCTCACGCATGCCGAGACGCTCATAGAGGGCGGTCACGGCAGGCACTTTCTCGTCGCGGATAGCGTAGTCATCGTTGAGCCAGCGGCGAAGCTCAGTGGCGTCGTCGCCTTGTGCCTTGTGCATGGCGCCCACAAGGAGGAATGTCTTTTTGTTGTTCATAATGTCGCCACCGATAGCCTTGCCGAAGGTGGCTTCATCGCCCCACACGTCAAGCACATCGTCCTGAAGCTGGAAAGCGAGCCCGAGGTAGAGCCCCACATTATAGAGCGCCTGGGCGTTCTCGTCGGAGGCACCGGCAATGATGGCACCCATCTTGCATGCGCAGCCAAGCAGCACTGAAGTCTTCAGGCGAATCATCTCTATGTATTCATCCACGCTCACGTTGTTGAGCACCTCGAAGTCCATGTCGAGCTGCTGACCCTCGTAGATTTCCATAGCTGTTTTGTTGAAGAGGTCCATCACGGCTGGAAGTATTTCCGAGTCCACCTGTGCCACATACTGGCAGCTCATGGTGAGCATGGCGTCGCCGCTGAGTATGGCGGTGTTGTCGTTCCAGCGGCGGTGCACGGTGGGCTTGCCACGGCGCACATCGGCATTGTCCATCACATCGTCGTGAAGGAGCGTGAAATTGTGGAAAAGCTCAAGCCCCACGGCGGCTTTCAGCGCCAGTTTAGCCTCGCCGCCCATCGCCTCGCATGCCATCAGTGCCAAGGCTGGGCGCAGACGCTTGCCGCCCAAGTCCATTGTGTAGGCGATAGGTTCGTATAGTCCGTTAGGGTTTGCCGGGTAGGCTATGGCCGCAATCTCGTCGTTGGCCATTTTTCTGTATTCATCAAGTGACAACATATTGAAATGTATATTTTTTGTGAATTTAATTGTTCGTGGAATAAAGGAGTTTGGCAAGCCTTGGCGACTTCTGTATGAGCGACTCGCGGAAAGTGTCGTCAAAATCCTTGGCGGCAATGCTGTCGCCGCTAATCACATACTGGCTTCGCATAGCCTCCGCCTTCAGCAGCTCGCTTTGGATGGCCATGGTGTCGGTGGTGTCGACCGTGGCGATGCGGCTTGCCGCGTCCACAGCCTGTGCTTGTGCCTTCACACTGTTAGGCGAATGCTTCTTTCCGCACCCTATGGCACAGCCGAGAGCCATTGTGGCCACCAATAAATAAAAAAGATGTTTCATTATAGCCAATATTCATTCGTTCCACAAAGATACGATATTTTTTCATAAGATAAATGCCCAGCCGTGGGCATCGATGGAAATAATGATGCGAATAAGGGTTTTTCAAGTTTGTATATTTATGATATTTTAGTAATTTTGCTGCCAAGATAAACAATTAATATTCTAATATATTGCTGTCCGGTAAAACTTTTCTAAACAAAAAAAATTAGGGCTGACACTTCTCACGATGTAT
>DLLC01000014.1:31568-32300 GCA_002476625.1 Porphyromonadaceae bacterium UBA7572
TTGTTTTTGCAAAATAATAAACATAACCATGAGCAAAGATAGTCATTTTACCGGACAGCCAGTCTACAGCCAGATACTAAAGTTGCTGGATAAGGAGAAAATTCTCCAAATCAGCCGTCAAACAAAGGGAAGTGAAGCCTATGTGAAGCGTTTTGACGGGTACCAACATCTTGCCGTAATGCTGTTCGGCGTACTCAAGCACTTTGATTCCCTGCGCGAACTGGAGATTGGCATGAAGGCTGAGGCACACAAGCTCGGGCATCTTGGCATGGATTATCTTGTTCGTCGCAGCACGCTTGCAGAGGCCAATATCCGCCGTCCACAGGAGTTCTTTGCAAATGTATATGCATATCTTTTGGAGAAGTACGCCAAGTTTTTAGCGGACAGCCGCCCTCCCAAGAGCTACAAGGGCCAGACGCACGAGCCAAAAGATTGGGAAAAGCTGCTTTATATGATGGACTCCACGACCATCACACTTTTTGACAACATCCTGAAAGGTGTGGGGCGGCACCCCAAGTCGGGCAAGAAGAAAGGAGGGATGAAGGTGCACACGGTAATGAAGTACCATGTGGGCGTACCGATGGTGGTACAGCTTACATCTGCCGCCAAACACGACCACTATCTGTTGAAGGAAGTGCATTTGCCTAAGGATTCCACCTTGGCGATGGATCGTGGATACATTGACATTGCGCAATTCCAACGCTTGACAGAAGAAGGCGTGTGCTATGTCAC
>DLLC01000014.1:32396-32970 GCA_002476625.1 Porphyromonadaceae bacterium UBA7572
CCTGATGGGTTAGTGACCCATATCGACCAGAAAATATTGTTTACAAGGGGCGAACTGACGCATGAATCGAGAAGAGTGGAAATCTTTGATGAGAAGAAGAAGTCTGTCGTGCTACTCACCAACAACTTTGAATTCCCTGTAGAGGATATTTCTGAGATTTATAGGCTCAGATGGGCTATAGAATCACTATACAAACAGCTCAAGCAGAATTTCCCTCTGCATTTCTTCTATGGCGACAGCGTCAATGCCATACAGATACAGACCTGGGTGGTGCTGATTGCCAATCTGCTTGTTACGGTGCTGTCAAGAAGTATCAAAAGGAACTGCGCATTCTCGCAAGTTGTCACCATGGTGCGCTTCACGCTCATGTACTACATCGATTTTGTCGCATTCATGGAGAATCCGGACAAAACATGGAACGATATCCTTGCCAAAGAAGTCCAGAAAGGACCACCAGAACCTACTCTTTTCGATTAGGGGGGGCTTACTTTTTTTTAATGAAAGCCCGAAGTCCGCATTTGCTAGGCTTCGGGCTGGATTCATTTGCTGTTTTGAGTTTTACCGGACAGCAATA
>DLLC01000007.1 GCA_002476625.1 Porphyromonadaceae bacterium UBA7572
AAATTAGGTAAGTCATGATAGCACCCGCCACAGCCACGAAGATAAGGGTGATGGCCACCTTGGCGGCGGAGTCGGCAGCGTCCACCTGCTCTGGCTCAAACTTCATTTCTATCTTGTGGTCGCCAGCTGGCACTTTAAGCGCACGAAGCACATAGTTCACACGGCCCAGTTCTGCGGGTTTTCCGTCGATGGCCACTTTCCAGCCCCAAGGGAAATACACTTCGCTGAACACTGCCACGCCACCCTTTGCGCTATGGCTGTGATAAGTGAGCCGGTTAGGGGCGTAGGTGGTTTCATAGATAGTGTCGCCTGGGGTCTTTGCCACAGCATTGCCGAGCACAGCCTTAAACTGCTCATCGGCCACCGCACTATTGGCGGCATTGAAGTGGTCGAGAAATTTCATTTCAGCATCGGCGTCTTTCACATACGTGAGTGAGTCCACAAACCACGCATTGCCCAAGGCTTCGGGATTGAGCTGCGCTGTGTTGTCGTCCACTTTCACCCATCGGGTGTTGAGCATATTCAGCACCTGCATATTGTTACGGCTGATTTGACGGTCGATAAGGTCGTTGTAGCGCGCGAGTTTAGCAGCGTGATAGCCGCCAATCGTCTTATGGAAGTACGACGAGTTGGGCTGACCGAATCCCTGGATATCCAGCACACGGTAGTTTTGCGTGGTGTCCTTGAGAATCGTCTTGTCGGACTGAGTGGGCACAAACTTGGTGGTGGTCACGTCGTATTTCGACACAAATGAATTTTTGTCGATGTAACGCTTGTTCACCATATACATGTCGGCAAGCACCACCGCTGCCAAGAGCAGCACAGGCACCGCCACATTCGTCTTGACAAAGCCCTTGAGATAGACCATCAAGATGGCAAAGCCCACCACTATCACGGCAAGGCTGCGCCAAGCGTCGGCTGACACAAGCGACAGGCGGATGGCATCCACATTGGCATAAACGCTGCCCGGCACCTCGCCAAGCTGCTGCTTAATCATACTGAAAATCTGCTGGTCGCTCTCGGTGTAGTTCAGGAACATGCCCGGTGCCACAGCAAAGATGAGGCATAGCAGGGCGCACACGCCAAAGCTGGCATAGAACGCCACCTTGTGCTTCGCCAAGAAACCCTCTTCGGTGAACACTCTGTGCAGGGCAAGCACCGCCATGATCGGCATGGTGAATTCCGCTATCACTAAGATGCTCGACACGGTGCGGAATTTGTTGTAAAGCGGAAAATAATCGATAAACAGGTCGGAAAACCACATCAAATTATGTCCCCACGACAGCAGTACGGAGAGCATGGTGACCACGAGTAGCGCCCATTTCACTGGGCCTTTCACCACGATGCACCCCAAGATGAACAGCGCAAAAATGAGCGCGCCCACATACACCGGGCCATTGGTCATCGGCTGGTCGCCGAAATACTGTGTAAACATACGCATACACTGCGCATTAAGCTGATCAATTTCGCCCTTGCTGTCGAGGCTCTCGTATTTTGAGGTCTTGTCGAGCGACATCATGGCGTTGGTAATCACACTCGGGTCCTGCTCGTCTTGGGTAGGTTTAATCGATGCGCCGCCATTCACATTGGGCACCAGCAGCGAGAAAGTCTCGCCTTTGCCGTAGCTCCACTGTGTGATATAGTCTTTGTCGAGCCCGCCATTCTTGGAGGTCTGCGACGGCTGTCCTTGGTCGGAGTCCGACTTCAATGGGGTAAGCTCGCTGTGGCCGCCGCGGATTGTCTCCTTCGAGTAATTATAGGTCATATACAGGTTGGGAGCATTACTCACGAGGGCAAGCAAAGCCGCCACCACAAGAGCTCCCGTGGCGATGCTCCAGCGCTTCATCTGCTTTTCCTTAATGGCTTGGCAAAGATAGGCAATCACCAGCGCCACCACCACAAAGAGCGAGTAATAGGTCATCTGCACATGGTTGCTGAAGAGCTGAAGCGCCGCAAACAGCGCAGCGAGCGCCGCACCTGTGAGATATTTGCCGCGGTAGCACAGCACTATGCCAGCAATGGTGGGAGGTATGTAGCACAGCACCAGCAGCTTCCAAATGTGGCCTGCGCCGATAATGATGAAGAAATAGCTTGAAAAAGCATAGCCAATGGCGCCCAGCACGGCATAGTACCACTTCAGGTCGAACGCCAGCATCAGAATATAGAAACCCATCAAGAGCATAAAGAGCCAGCTCACATAGGGTGGCATACCGAAGATGCGCAGCGAGTACACTTTGTCCACGGTGCTCAGGAGCGTGCTGCTTTCGTATGTGGGGCTAATCTGGAAGGTGGGCATACCACCGAACAGTGCATCGGTCCACCGCGTGATTTCACCCGTTTTCTCGTGGTAAACTGCCGCTTCCTGGCCATTGGCGGCACCCTGCATGATATCGTGCTGCTCCATCACGTCGCCACGAATGTCGTTAGGGTAAAAATACACCCACGATAGCACTAAAAAAAACAGCGCTGAAGCCACAAACGTTAGTATCGGCTTCAATTTCTCCTTTCCGAAAAGGCTCTTTTCTTGACTTTTATCCATTACAGTAAATTCGATTTTTCTAAAATCCAAAATTACAAAAAAAACGCCAACCCACCAAACGCCTCCCCTTCACCACAGTGAAACCTGCATAAATTGGGTGGGGGCGCGATACAGCATCGCGTCCCCACCTTAATCCTGAATAAAAGCCTAAACAGATGAATATATTGATATAGAAATGCTTATTTCACTATCACTTTATACGCTTTTGCGCCCTTCTTCACGATGTTGACGCCACGCTGCAAGCCATCCACACGACGTCCTTGCACATCATAGTATTCTTCGGCAGCAGTGTCGGGGGCGGCAGTAATGTCGGTGACCGATGTGGAAGGGCCTCCGCTTATGGCGAAGTCCAGCACCAAAGGCGCCTCGTCACCTGTGCCTTTGATATAAGCGCCCATGGCATTCACTTCTGGGCTGTCGAGCAATGTAGGACGCCCGAATTTATCGGCTGCGTACACATACACTTCATTTGTGAGGATGGAGTCGGCTTTCTCCCCGTCTATTTTGGCGAATGTGCCCACCACGCAGGCGCCCTGCTCCGTGGCAGCCACAGGCGCTTGAGCCACATCTACATCTGCCGCCTCAAGGTTGAGCGCTGTGTAGCCGTCCTTCATCTTGAAGATGACAGGGGTGCCGGCAGGAATCATGGTGCCTGCGGGATAGCTTTCCACCTCCACCGTAGCATTGCTGGCATTAATGCCCACAAAGGAATAGAACTCGCACTCCTCCTCATTCTGGCAGACGGGGAAAGGCAGGCATAATGTACCCCATTTCTCACCGGACACCTCGCGGCAGTACGAAGCAGCCATTGCGTGGAATGGCTCATAGGCCACAAAGTCCTGGCCATAAGCAATGTTCAGACTGTCGGCAGTCAGTGACTTGCCCACTGCGCCTATCTTGGCGTCGCCAAGGGTGCCCACCAGCTTAGTGAAATAGCCATCCACATAGTTGGCGTATTCCTTTGTCACATTATTCTTGTTGTAGGCGGCAGCGCCTTTTAGCCTCATACACCTGTTAAACATGCATCTGCTATTGGTCACAGCGCTGACCTCAAACTCTCCGCCCACATATATTGTGGCAAGTTTTTCGCAGTAGCTGAACATATACGACATATCCATCACGTTCTGCGTGTTGAACCCCGAGATGTCGAGAGTGGTGAGACCTCGGCAGTCGCTGAACATACTGCGCATATTCATCACTTTCAGCGTGTTGAACCCGCTCACGTC
>DLLC01000018.1 GCA_002476625.1 Porphyromonadaceae bacterium UBA7572
ATAATTAAAAACCAACAATTTATCAGCACCGGTGCTTCTCTTTTCAAATCAAATATGGTGGGTGGCTGTGTGGAGTTACGATATTCTCTATTAGGTTAGTGTGGTGCGGGTGAGGTAGGACTGGAGGATTTGGCGGGAGGTGGCGCGGTCGTGGGTGAGCTGGGCACGCAGCTGGTCGATGCCGCCGAGCTTAAACTCAAGGCGCAGGAACTTAATGAAATGAAGAGTGATGGGCTTCCCGTAGATATCGCCGTCGAAGTCAAAGATATTCACCTCCACCGACAGCTGTGGCCCGTTTTCAAGCGTAGGGCGCACGCCCACGTTCACCATTCCCTGGTGCCACACTCCGTCCACCTTCACCATCACTGCATACGCCCCATTGTGGGGCAGGATAAGGTATGGAGGTATGTCGCCCACATTGGCGGTGGGGAAACCGATGCCGCTGCCATTATGGAAGCCATGCACCACCCTGCCCGACAGCGCATAAGGGCGACTCATGCAGTGCATGGCGTCGTCCACCTTGCCCGAGGCTATGAGCCTGCGGATTATCGATGAGCTTACCGGTGCATACTCCCCCAAATATTCCGGAGCCTTTATCACTTCGATGCCAAGGTCGCGGCCATGACGCACATAGTCGGCAAAGGTTTCACTCTTGTCGTGTCCAAAGCGGTGGTCATAGCCCACCACAAGCGCAGCCACGCCATAGCGGTCGCGCAGAAGCCGCAGAAACTGCAGGGAGGTGTTGAGCGAGAGCTCGCGTGTGAAGTTCATCAGTACCGTCACATCTATTCCGTGGCGGCCAATTTCCGCCACTTTATCCTCCACCGTCATCAGCATCCTCAAATCGCTCTCCGGATGCAGCACCGCCTGCGGATGCTGAGCAAAAGTGATCACAGCCGGCCGCAGTCCACGCTCGGCAGCCACACGCCTCACTTCGCTGATAAGCGTGAGGTGGCCACGGTGCACACCGTCAAACATGCCGATAGTGGCCACGGTGCTGCGCTGTGGGAGCCTGTCGGTGTCGTGTAGGACTTGCATCACGCTAATTGCAGTCGTTTAAGAATATCGATAAACTCCTCGCCCTCATGCACGAGCGCCACCTGGAAGCCCAAGGCGGAAGCCGCATCAATGTTGCGCTGGCCGTCGTCGAGGAATAGTGTCTGCTCTGGCCGAATGCCCATAGTGCCGATGGCATAGTCAAAGATTTCCTTCGCAGGCTTATTGTGCTTCGCCTTATACGACACGGTGATGCCGTCGAAATACGCATCTATATCGCGCCCCTCCTTTTGGAACAGGCGGGCTATAACGCCCTCAAACATGATGGGGTTGGTGTTCGAAAGCACATAGGTGCCATATTTCTGTCGGAGCATTCGCAGCTCCTCCAGCCTGTGCGTGGGAATGTCGATGATAAAATTGCAGATGGCTTGCTTGATTTGCGCATCAGTCACGCCGGCAGGCATCGACTTGCGCATGGCGCCGCAAAACGCGGCTGGGCTCAATGCACCGGCCTCCAGCTGCAAAAACGGGCCACTCTGCCTGTAAAGGCCTATCATCTCATCAGCATTGGTCATGCCCAATGCAGTGAGCGAGTCTACACACCGCTGGCGCTCAATGTCGATGATGACGCCACCGAGGTCAAAAAGCAGGTTCTTGATTTTATTTTTGTCCATCTTCCCTTTGGATTGTGAAAAGAGAGCGTGCGTGTATCAACCTTTCAGTTGCTTGTTCAGCACGCGCATCGTGTCGTTGCACAGCTTGATAAACACTTCGCGGTTACGCAAAAGCGAGCTGGCCTTGATCTGCTTGTTGCCACTCTTGAATATAAACCCGGTGTCCGACGAGCCGATAGCGCGCATCATCGTCTTTGCGCCACTTTCGAGGTTGCCCGTATGGTTGCTGATAAACTGAAAACGACTGAAAAAGCGGTTCATACCCAATTTGCTCAAATTCACCAGTCCGGAATCCACGCTGTTCACCATCACATGGTGGGTGCGGAACACGGTGGAGAGGTAGATAGAGAACAGGGAGAGCGCCATCTTGCTCTGGGCATAGGCGGTGATGGGCATAAAATTGCTCACGGCCGGGAATTCGTAAGGTATCGACACCGGTGTGTGCGAGAGTGACGTACTGAATATGATTCGGCCATTCTCCACCATCAGTGGGCGGATAAGCAACGAGAGCAAAGCGGTGCTGAGGAAGTTCACCTGCACCAGCTTCTCGTAGCCGTCGGGCGACATTTCACTTTTGCGGCTAATGTAGCTGGCATTGTTCACAAGCACTGCCACGGGGCGGTTGAGCGCCTTCACCTGCTGCACAAAGCTCCGCACGCTGGCAAAAGAGCCAAGGTCGAGGTGCATGCTGATGATGTCGTTATTGCGGGTGCGTATTGTCAGTTCTCTTGCCTTCTCCTCGCTCTTCTCGTTGTCGTAGCAAGCCATCACTATGGCGTGGCCAGCTTCGGCTAAGCGGTGGGTCACCACGCTTCCCATAGCGTCGGTAGCGCCTGTGACGATGTAGAGCGGTTTGGTTGTCTGATTATCCATATTGACTAAAGTGTTATGATTTCGTGAATTTTACAGTCCATAAATGAGATTGGCCACAGTCTGCCCCACCGCCTTGAGCGTGGCAGGGGCTATTTTGTCGATAGTGTCGCCTGTGGTGTGCCAGTAGGGATAGAATCCGTTACTTCCAGGACGCATGTCGATGATGTCGATACACGGTATGCCTCCTCTTATGATGAACACATGGTCGTCGGTGGCGGCGCCATATTGCATGCTCTTAAAGTGATTGCTGTAGCCAGAGTCGGAGGCTATGCCCCACACTTTCTCCACAAGCTCTGGCGAGCTCTGGAGCGAGAAGCCCTCTTGGTAGAACTGCGCATCGGGAGCGCCAACCATGTCCAAAAGTATGCCATACATTGGTTTATAGCCTTTCTCGTGGGGGTGAGCCGCCCAATATTGAGTGCCAAGGGCCCAGCTCTCCTCATCGTTTTCGCTGCCCCAGTCTTCTGCGTCCACCAGCAGTATGTCCACACCCACGTTTGGCTTCTTGGCTTGCATCACGCGCGCCATCTCAAGCAGCACACCCACGCCGCTTGCTCCATCGTTGGCGCCCATCACGGGGCTTTTGCGCTTTGCCTCATCGGGGTCGGCGTCGGCCCATGGGCGGGTGTCCCAGTGCGCCACCAGCAGCACGCGCTTTTTGGCGTCGGGGTTGATAATGCCGATATAGTTGGTGGCGTTTAGCGGTGTGCCGTCGAATGTGGTGAGCCGAGCCTTCTGAGCCACCACCTTGTCGCAATAGCGGTTCAGCTGAGCCTCAATCCATTCTCCACACTGCGCATGACCTATGGTTTCGGGCACACGGGGCCCAAATTCACACTGGCGCTGCACAAAGGCGAAGGCGCTGTCGGCATTAAAGTCCACAGCAAAGGCTGTGGCGGCCGATGTGTCGGTAGCAGAGCCCTCCTCCTTACTGCCAGAGGCTTTGCCTGCGCCACATGAGGTGGTCAATCCGATTGCGGCAACTATTACGCTAAGTGTCTGAAGCATTCTCTTCATGTTGTTTCGTTGTCAGAAAAAGATATCACACAATTTCAAACTACAAAGGTAGCTAAAAAACTTCAGTGCCACCGAAAAACTGCACATTTAAATCACTTTTGAGCAAAAAATCGGTATTTAGTCTGATTTTATCGGAGAATGACCCTTGCTATGCGCGAGGCTCCGCGGTGGCCATGTTTGATGTGGAGATAAAGTGCCGGCACAGCGAGGCGAGCCAGCATACAGCCCTGCGACAGACGGTGGTACGCAGGCGCATAAAGTGTGCGCGCGGCTTCCGTATAGCCCTCCCGGGCATAATGGGCGGCCAGCACCACACGCCTGAAGTCAATCAGCCGGAGCATCCGGCGTTTTTCGGGGCAAGAAGACTGGCTCACACAGCGCTGCGCCACATCAAGCACACGCTCCCACTTGCCTTGCTGCCCTATAAAGTTGGTGCCGGTGATGGAAGCCTCGCCACTGTCGTAGATATCAACGAGAGGCTTGTCGAGGAAGGCCACATTAGGCTGGCGTAGCAGCAGGCGCACGCCAAGCTCCCAGTCGTCCCATTGCAGAATGTGGCTGTTCCAGCCGCCCGCCTCGCCGAAGAAATCGCGCCTCACGGCATAACGCTGCGTGGCGAGAATGCTGTGAAGAATATGGTTGGCCAAGGGGTCGGTGGTAAAAAATGGAAGGGTGCGGCTTTCGCCATTCTGCCCGTGCCAGCAAGCCTTCACCGCCACGATGTCGAGGAGATGTGTGGGCGTGCCGCCTTGCCGTGTGATCACGTGTTGGTATTCCTCCACAAGGGTAGGCCTCATCGTGTCGTCGCTGTCAAAAAACAGGATCCACTCGCCCTGCGCAAGGCTGAATCCTTTGTTGCGCGCCGCCGATGCGCTCCGCACCTGTTCCTGCGTCACCACCACCTCGAAGTCGGGCTGCGAGTGCTTCGCCTGGAACGCCTTTAGCACTTCGAGCGTGCCGTCGGTGCTCATATTGTCCACCAGCACCACCTGAAGCGGACGGTGCCTCTGCCCCAGCACTGACTGGAGCGTGGGCGTCACCTTTTCGGCACGGTTATAAACAGGTATGACTATACTAAACAGCATTATTTCTTTAGCAATTACCGACACAAAGATAACACTAAATCCAAGATTTTCTAAAAAAAACAATTATCTTTGACGCTGTATGACACTGCAACTTCTCATCTGCACTTTTGGTGATGGCATTCTGCGCATCCCTAAGCTGCTGCTGCCCACTATGCAAGGGGTCAGCTATCTTGTGTCGTGGCAGCAACCCGTCGGCTACACGCCTTGCGCCCTACCCGATGAAATCGTGGCGCGCCCCGATGTGGAGGTAGTGACACTGCCTGGGCGAGGGCTTAGCCAAAACCGCAACAACTGCCTGCGCCATGCCTCTGCCGACCTCTGCCTCATCTGCGACGACGACTGCCGCTACACCCCTGAGGGATTGCTGGCTGTGATCAGCACTTTTGATCAGCACCCCGAAGTGGACATTGCCACCTTCATCGCCAAAAACAGCGCAGAGCCCAAGCATTACCCCGACCACAGCTTCAACCTCAGGAAGAGGGTGCGAAATTTCTATGTCATTTCGTTTGAGATAGCGTTTCGGCGCGCCTCGGTGGCCGGCAAAGTGGCTTTCAACGAGCATTTCGGGCTGGGGGCCGACTTGTTCGGAGCTGGAGAAGAGGCTGTATTCATCCACGATGCCCTCAGCCAGGGGCTCCACTGCCAGTATTTTCCCATACAGGTGGTGGAGCATATCGGACCCACCACGTCGGTCACGCGCCTCGCCGACGATAAAGTGCTGCGTGCAGATGGAGCCATTCTCTACCTAAGTTTTCGCCGCACCATGTGGCTGCGCCTGCCCATCATGGCATGGCGCAAGCATAAGGGGGGTGTGCCTTTTGCCCACGCACTTTCTTGTATCAGGCAGGGAATAGATGAAATGCGCCATCTGTAGGCATCAAGCACGCGCCGCCGCCTATGACACCCGTGTGAGTCGGAAAAACTTGTGGCGGATAATCCACACCCTGACGCCCCAAAGCACAAAGAAGCCATTCGACACCACATCATACACCGTTCCCCACGGAGCTGGCAGGGTGAAGAAAAAACTCGCCACCCACAGCAGCAGGTCGATGTCGAAAAGCAGATTCCACAGCCGCTCACGGCTACTGAACTCTATCACTATCCGGTCGGTGTCGTCGGTGTCCACCACCACCTTTTTCTCGCCTTGCACGCAGAACCGCCACTTCCCCAAGGGCACACAAAACTGCACCCCTAAGCTATACACGCCCTTTGGAAGTTCTATTTTCACTTCCTTGCCGCGCATCAAGCCTATGGGCCGTCCGCCTATGAGCACCAGAAAAGGCATACGCATCGGAATCACGCCACTTTGCCGATGGCGAAGCGTAATCACTGACATTGCTTGCGTTGTTATATATATAATTTATGGTCGTTATAAATGCACCTATTCACCCGAACGCATGCATTATGCGCCCCGGCGAATAGGTGTAAACATTATAAAGTCGCTCTTGTCTTACTTGCCCACTTCTTTCACAAGATAGACTTGTGTGGGGAAGTGGTCGCTGTAGCCATTAAGAAACACGCCTCCGGAATAGGTGCGCAACGGATAGCCCTGACGGTCGCCATCGGCAGTGCGCAAAAACTCCTTGTTGAGCACATCGGCACGCACGAAGGTGAGTTGCGGCTTGTCCTTGCCGCTGTAATGCTTCACGAAATAGCCGTTCATCACAATCTGGTCGAACAAGTTCCACGAGCCACGATACGCCAGCGTGCCTATGCCTTTAGCCAATTTCTCCCAGAAGGGGTTGTAAATGTCGCTCACGGTGTGCACATCTTTGATATTGGGCATAGCCTTCAGCACCTCGGCACAACTCTTGTTCATGGGGTCGTCGTTCAAGTCGCCCATAAATATTATGCCTTGGTTAGGGTCTACGGACAGCAGCGAGTCGATGGTGCGGCGAGCCATAGCGGCTGCGGCCTCACGCAAATAGCTGCTGCGCTCCTCACCACCCAGGCGTGAAGGCCAGTGGTTCACCAGCACACTCACCTTCTCGCCAGCCAGCATACCGGTCACGCACAGCTGGTCGCGTGTGCGGAAGGTAGGATTGTCGGGGATGGACAGACGCTGGTTGGTCACATTCAGCACCTTGAAATAGCGGGGGTTATAGAGCAGGCCCACATCAATGCCTCGGCGGTCGGGGCTGTCGTGGTGCACAATCTGCAAGTGCCACGACTTGATTTCGGGCTGCTTCACCAAATCCTGGAGCACAGTGATGTTTTCCACTTCCGACACGCCCAGAATCACAGGCCCATTGGGAGTGGACTTTGTGGCCATCTGGCTGATGGCATAGGCCAAGTTATGCTGCTTCGACCAGTATTTCTGGTGGTTCCACTGGCGCGCGCCATTAGGAGAGAACTCCAAGTCGTAGTTGCCGTTGTTGTTGATGGTGTCGAACAAGTTTTCAAGGTTGTAGAAAGCGATGCCATACATGCTGAAACGCTTACCTTGTGTTGAGTCTTGTGCGTGGGTGCGAAGCACAGGAATCAGGCACACCAGTGCCAATGCGAAGCACAATATCTTTTTCATTACAGTTAAAAATATGTTTACGATTTAATTAGTTGATTAGTTGATTTTTCAAAAATAGTGCAAATTTCCCAATCCCCCAAATAAAAAGGTGCGCCACCGCAAAAAAGCGGTGATTTTCACTTGCCGTTTCGGGCGGCGGTGCGCATCACGGCATCGTAGTCCACATGGTCGTAGAGGATGCGCTTGCGGGGCGTGAAGCGGGGCGAGGTCACGTCACGCTCCGGGCGGTAATACACTGAGTGCACACCGCCAAGCCGGAGCAGTGTCTGCCCCACGTTGTCGGTCATGAACGGGCGTGCGACGGCGGCTTTGATGTCGGCCACTATTTCGGGGTGAAGCTGCTTGTAGCGGTCGGAGCACCAGATCACGAATGGCACTTCGTTTTGATGGCGGAGCATATCGGCCGATGGCGCATACGACACCTGGCGGCCTCGCTGGTCGCGGTAGTCGTATATTTCCTCTCCATGGTCGCTCATATACACCACCACGGCATTCTTACGGCGGTAGAGGTCGAAGATGCGTCCCATCACCGCGTCGTTGTAGAGGGTGGCGTTGTCGTAGGAGGCTATCGACCACTTCTTTTTGGCGTCGAGCCAGCTTTCGGTGCGCTTGATGTCGGAGGAGCGATACTTGTCATACACGCTTCCCTTGGGATAGCGGCGCGTGAACGACACGTGCTGCCCCATCAGGTGAAACACCACTAAATTGAGCCGCCTCGTGGGTCTCACGCGCCGACGGAAGTCGTCCACAAGCTGCATATCGTATGTGAAAGTGGAGTCGTTGCAAGCCGTGTACGACAGGCGCGCTATTTCCGGGTTATAGACAAAGGCGTTCACCGTGATGGTGTAGAGGCGCTTGGCCATGTAGGTGCGCTGCATATCCCACATCCACACATCATAGCCTGCGCGCTTGAATATGGTGGTGAAGTTGGGATGGTCGAACCAGTTCTCGCCATCGCCCACGCTGTTGATGCTGAACGTGTTTTTCTCCACCACGGATGTCACGTTTTCCTGCGCCACCACATCAGAGAACACGAAGAGGTTGCCCCGGTCGCGCTCGCGCTCCATGCAGGGCGTGGTGAGCGTGCCGTAGCCATAGAGGCTGGCATGGTGCTTATTGTAGCTTTCACCGAGCACATACACCACCGTGAGCGAGTCGGCCTCAGGTGCCACCTTGGGTGAGGTGCTGTACACTTTTTCGGCTTGCGCTATGGCGAAGTCCACATCATTGTCAAATGCCCGAAGCGAATTGACGGCGTGCAGGCTCTGCGACCACGGGTCGAGCGAGTCGGGCGGAAAATAATGGCGCCATGTGTATATTTGGGCCGAGTTGCGGCAAGAGAGCAGCCACACATGGCACACCACCATCAGCACGATGCCTATGGTGGCGCACAAGCCTATGAGCCAAGTGAAGAGGCGAGCACTCAGCTTTCGGCGCAGCAGCACGGTGATGGCGCGGCGTTTCCACTCACACACCCCAATCACCACGGCCATCACAAAGTCGAGCAGATAGCTCAGCTGGCTGGCGCTGGTGAGCATATAGGTGTCGATAAACTCCGAGCTCTCCTTAGGAGTGGTCTCCACAAGCACCGTGAGCGTCTGCTGCGATATGTACATGTCGAAGTTTAGCGCCAAAAACAGCGTTATGCCCATCAGCGCCCAGAAAAGCAGGTAGAGGAGCGACTTCACCGCCACTTTAGCACCTCGCCTTTTAGCAAGGTAGATGAGGCAGGTGGCCACGTACACCACGGCAAACTCAATGGCGAGCCCCTGGGCAAACTGCAGCGTCTGCTCCAGGCGGTCGTCGAGAATGTAGCACATCCAGTGAATGGGCTGCTCTATGCACATTACAAACACCAGCATGAAAAACACTGGCTCCGCCTTCACAGGCCGAGTCAACGCCTTCATACACGAATATATACGCTCAACAATGCCGTTCTTCATCACCTACAACGAAAAAAAATGTCCACAAAATTACGAAAAAAAACAAGAATCCCAATTTTTCGTTTCGAAATGCACACAGACCCGCACCCTTGTGTGGTGGCGCGGGGAATGGTGGCGTGCAAAAATGGGCATAGGCTTTTATAAGTTGAAAATTCTTTGTAAATTTGCACGATTATAGGCACTTACAAGGTGACCCATAGCCGACTACGACGAAATTAAACAACAACATACATATAACAACACATAGCTATGAACGTTTCATATAAATGGTTGAAGGAATACATCGACTTCGATTTAACGCCTCAGCAGGTGAGCGAGGCGCTCACCTCGCTTGGCCTTGAAGTGGGTGCTCTTGAAGAAGTGGAAACTATCAAAGGCGGTCTGAAAGGGCTCGTGGTGGGCGAAGTGCTCACTTGCGAAATGCACCCTAACAGCGACCACCTGCACGTCACCACCGTGGACCTGGGAGGCGGCGAGGCTCCTGCGCAAATCGTGTGCGGGGCCGCCAATGTGGCTAAGGGCCAGAAGGTGATTGTGGCTACTCTCGGAACTAAACTCTACGATGGCGACAGCGAGTTCACCATCAAGCGCTCAAAACTGCGCGGCGTGGAGTCGTGCGGCATGATTTGCGCTGAAGACGAAATAGGCGTGGGCACAAGCCACGACGGCATCATCGTGCTGCCAGCCGACACTAAGGTGGGCACCCCAGCAGCAGAATACTATGGCGTGGAGAGCGACTGGCTCATTGAGGTGGACCTCACCCCTAACCGTGTGGACGGCGCCTCGCACTACGGTGTGGCACGCGACCTCTACGCATGGATGAAGCGCCACGGGCTCAGCACCCGCCTGCACCGCCCAAGCGTTGACGCATTCAAGAGCGACCGCCCCGACGGTGCCATTCCTGTGGAAGTGCAAAACGCCGAGGCGTGTCCGCGCTACTGTGGGCTCACTATCCGTGGCGTGAAAGTGAAAGAAAGCCCTAAGTGGCTGAAAGACTACCTCTCTGCCATCGGACAGCGCCCCATCAACAATATAGTGGACATCACCAACTACATTCTTCTCGGCACCGGACAGCCAATGCACTGCTTCGACCTTGCCAAGGTGAAGGGCGACAAGGTGGTGGTGAAGACGGTGGCAGATGGCACTAAGTTCACCACGCTCGACGGTGTGGAGCGCACACTCACCGACCGCGACCTCATGATTTGCAACGCCGAGGAGCCTATGTGCATTGGCGGTGTGTTTGGCGGTCTGGACTCTGGCGTGACGGAAGAAACCACCGACGTGTTTCTGGAAAGCGCCTACTTCCACCCCACATGGGTGCGCAAGAGCGCTCGCCGCTTCGGTCTGAACACCGATGCCTCCTTCCGCTTCGAGCGCGGCATCGACCCTAACGACACCATCTACAACCTGAAGCTCGCCGCCATTCTCGTGAAGGAGCTTGCAGGCGGTGAAATTTGCGGTGACATCATCGACGTGAAGAGCCGCGAGTTCCCCGGTTTCCCCGTGGATCTGAAGTTCAGCTATGTGACCGGCCTCATCGGCAAGCACATCGACAACCAGACCATCAAGAGCATAGTGGAAAGCCTCGAGATGAAAATCGTGAGCGAGGACGAGGAGAAAATCAGCATCGTGGTGCCCACCTACCGCGTGGACGTGCAGCGCCCCTGCGACGTGGTGGAAGACATTCTGCGCGTTTACGGATACAATAATGTGGAATTCTCCAGCGAAGTGAAAGGCGTCATCAGCAACAAGACCGACGTTGACTTCCGCGACGATATGCAGGACCTCATCGCCGAGCAGCTCACAGCAGTGGGCTATCACGAGATCATGAACAACTCACTCACCAGCTCAAGCTACTACGAAGGACTGGAAAGCTATCCCGAAAAGAACTGCGTGCACTTGATGAACGCCCTCAGCGGCGACCTCAACGTGATGCGCCAAACAATGCTGTTCGGCGGCCTCGAAAGCCTTGCGCGCAATATCAACCGCAAGAATGCCAACGTCAAGATGTATGAGTTCGGCGACGTGTATCACTTCGACCCCGAAGCCGACAACTCGGAAGTGGCCCTCGCGCCCTACACCGAGCACCAAGCCTTAGGCATCTGGATTACTGGCAACAACCACGACGACAACTGGGCCGACGCCGTTCGACCACTGTCGGTCTACGACTTGAAGGCTACCGTTGAAAACATCTTCCGGCGCCTTGGCATAGGCGAGAAGGAAGTGGTGGTGGAGCAGATGGATAGCGACCTGCTATCGCCAGCGCTCACCTACAAGAACCGCGGCGGCAAGCTCATTGGCGTGCTCGGTGTAGTGGATGCCGATGTGGCTGCGAAGTTCGACGTGGAGCAGGAGGTGTATTTTGCACAGTTCAACTGGAACCTCCTCTGCAAAATGGCGGCTAAAAAGGATGTGAAATACCACGACCTGCCAAAGACGCTACCGGTGCGCCGCGACCTGGCACTGCTCGTCGACACCTCGGTCACCTACGACCAAATCAAGCGCGTGGTGGAGCAGAGCGAGCGTAAACTGCTCAAGAAGGTCACCCTCTTCGACGTGTATGAAGGCAAGCACCTTGAGGCGGGCAAGAAGAGCTACGCCATAGCCATGTTCCTCCAAGACGATCAAAAGACGCTGCAAGACAAGCAGATTGAAGCCGTCATGAAAAAGATCGTGGCCAACCTTCAGAAAGAAGTGGGAGCACAGCTCCGCTAAAGCCCCACAGCACACACACTGTGAGCAAAACAAGTTATCATCTAAAAAATCTTGAAATATGATTATCGATTTCAGCAAAATAGATCCCGTGACCAACGCCCACTTCAAAGGCGGCGAGAAGGAATACATCTCCAGAACCTATCTCGATGAGCAAAACCGCATCATGCAGGGCCTGCTCCACCCCGGAGCATCCATCGGTATGCACCGCCATGAGCGCAATAGCGAGACCTATTACATCATCAGCGGCACCGGCCACGTGGTGATGGACGACGGCACAGAGGAAGACTTCACCGCCGGGCAGATGCACTACTGCCCCATGGGGCACGGCCACACCCTCATCAACCGCGGCACCGACGACCTCGTGTTTATCGGCATCGTGAGCGAGCATCACGACTAACCAGTCACTAACAATAAAGGGAACAAAACAAACGTATAACATACAATAACACATTATCACACATGGGAAGAGCTTTTGAATATCGCAAAGCAAGAAAACTGAAAAGATGGGGCAGCATGTCACGCACATTCACCCGCATTGGTAAGGAAATCACTATGGCTGTGAAGGCCGGCGGACCTGACCCATCGGCCAACTCTCGCCTGCGCGCCCTTATGAGCAACGCCAAGGCTGCCAACATGCCCAAGGACACTGTGGAGCGCGCCATCAAAAAGGCCACAGACAAGGACGCAAGCGACTACAAGGAAGTAATATATGAAGGTTACGCTCCTGGCGGCATCGCCGTGCTGGTGGAAACCGCTACCGACAACACCACACGCACCGTGGCCAACCTGCGCACGCACTTCAACAAAAACGGCGGCTCACTCGGCAACAGTGGCTCCGTGGCGTTCATGTTCACACACAAGTGCTACTTCCACGTGAAGCCAAAAGAGGGCGTTACGCTCGACGACCTTGAACTTGAGCTTATCGACTGTGGAGCGGAGGACTTCGACCAGGACGACGAGGAAATCATTATCTCCGGCCCATTCGAAGCCAATGGCGACATACAGAAATACCTCGAGGACAACGGCTTTGAAATCACCAGCTCGGAGTTCGTGTACGACCCTACCGACACCAAAGAGCTCGACGCTGAAGGACGTGCCGCTGTAGAAAAACTTCTCGAAGTGGTGGAAGAGGACGACGACGTGCAAAACGTGTTCACCACCATGAAGGAAGTGCCCGACGAAGAAGAATAATCAGTCATCTCATCATCAAAACAGAACTTTAAAAGAAGGCAACCACGGATCCTATAGACCAAAGTTGCCTTCTTTTTCATATTCCACAAGCAACTGTCTATTCCTGGTTTGGGTTGACTGTTTGGGGCTATAGTGACGCACTATACTGTAAAATAATGTGATTTTTTATTTCTGCTGTAGTAAAAGTGGGTAACTTTGCGTCTAAATTAATGTGACGGAGAATACAGAGAGTGCGCAGAATATTAAATTGAGTATAGAGTATTTTTTCTGACCTCTAATCTCTGGTCTATAACATCTAATTTCTAAAAATATGAGTTTTATTGAAATCAGCGACGTGGTGAAGCAGTACAAAGGGCACACGGCACTCAACCACGTGAGTCTGAGTGTGCCAGAAGGCTGCATCTACGGTCTGCTTGGCCCCAACGGCGCAGGAAAGACCACCCTCATCCGTATCATCAACATGATCACCGCCCCCGACAGCGGCACGGTGATGCTTGACGGCAAGCCCATCACCCCCGACGACGTGGCTCACATTGGCTACCTGCCCGAGGAGCGCGGACTATACAAGAAAATGAAAGTGGGCGATGAAATCGTGTATCTTGCCCGCCTGAAAGGAATGAGCAAGGCCGACGCCTCCGCCAAGATGCGACTATGGCTCGACCGGTTTGGCCTCAGCGAATGGCGCGATAAAAAGGTGGAAGCCCTCTCTAAGGGTATGCAACAGAAAGTGCAGTTCATCGCCACCGTCATCCACGAGCCTAAACTGCTCATCTTCGACGAGCCTTTCTCCGGCTTCGACCCCGTGAACGCCGAGCAGCTCAAGCACGAAATACTTCAACTACAGAAAAAAGGCGCCACCATTCTGTTCTCCACCCACAACATGGAGAGCGTGGAGGAGGTGTGTGAACAAATCACGCTTATCAACCACTCTGAAGTGGTGCTGCAAGGCAATGTGGCCGACATTAAGCAGCGCCACAAGAAGCACCTCTATGAAATCACCCTTGCCACCGACGATAAACTCCTGCCATGCCCAGAGCTGTTCAGCGTCGAGGGGCAGACTGGCCCCTCCACGCTAATCCGCCTGGCAAAAGACGTGGCCATGCGCGATGTAATCTCTCGCCTCAACGAGCAATACGCCCTATGTGGCTTCCGCGAGCTGCTGCCAAGCATGCACGAAATTTTCATCGAAACCGTACAAACCCCTCCACAATACACTACCCCCAACAATGAATAAGCTTCTTCTCATCATACAGCGCGAATACATGGCGCTGGTGGCACGCAAGTCGTTTATCGTGATCACGTTGCTCGTGCCGTTTCTGTTCGTCATCATCGCTGCTATCCCCGTCATCACCTCCGAACTCAACTCCGCCAGCTCATCGATTGAGACCGTAACAGTTATCGACGAGACAGGCCGCCTCTCTGGCGTGATTTCCGACAATGAGCAGTTCCGCTTCATTCCGCTCCGTGGCGAGCCGGGAAAGACCAACGTGAAGCAGTTTTTCGACCAGTCGGGCGAGAGCATGAGCGCACTGGTGGTGATTCCTGCCAACGTGCTCGACTCCGCGAGGGTGAACATCTACAGCCGCAGCACCGCCAACATGGCGCTCGTGGGCCATGTGACCGACTGCCTCAACGACACGCTCACCTCAGTGAAAGTGGCATCGATGGGCGTGCCGGGCCTCGACAAGATGATAAAAGATGCGCAAGTGGACGTCGATGTGAACTGCGTGAAGCTCGCCGACGACGGCAGCGAAACGGAGTCGTCGACCACTGCCGCCATGCTTTTAGGCATGGCCCTCGCACTGATCACCTATATGTTTGTGCTCACCTATGGCGCGATGATTATGAACAGTGTGATTGAGGAAAAGACCAACCGCATTGTAGAGGTGATCGTGAGCAGCTGCAAGCCTTTCCAATTGATGATGGGCAAAATCATAGGCGTGGCACTGGTAGGGCTCACCCAATTCTTAATCTGGGCTGTAATCATCGCCGCAGTGGCTGGCGGATTGGGCATAGGCGTAAGTGCGCCCGACAGTCCTCTTGCCGTCCTGCCCGATGTGATAGGGGCCGTGCAGAGTGTGAATTTAGCGAGCATTCTGTCGTGCTTCGTGGTGTATTTCCTTGGCGGCTACCTGCTCTACGCATCACTGTTTGCCGCATTCGGGTCGGCCGTGGACCAGGCAAGCGACGCCTCGCAGTTCACCACGCCCATCATCATTGTGATGATAGTGGCGCTATATGCTGGCTTAGGCTGTATGGAAAACCCTAACGGCACATTCGCCCTCTGGTGCTCCATGATACCGTTCACCTCACCCATCGTGATGATGGTGCGCCTGCCCTACGATGTGCCGCTGTGGCAAATCGCCATCAGCGTGGCACTGCTCTACGCCACCGCCATGGGCATGATATGGATCAGCTCGCGCATCTACCGCATAGGCATTCTGCGCTACGGCAAGAAGTTCACATTCAACGACGTTATCGGCTGGATTAAATTATAAACAACAAATAAGTTTCAACTATTTTTTATAATCTGAAAAAATGAACAGATTCTTCAATCACGCAAAAGGCTGCGCCACGGCAGCCGCTCTGGCGCTGGCGGTGTCATCACCGGCATTCGCCATCAGTAAAACCGTGACAGTGACAAACGCAGGCACTCTGAGAACGCTTATCTCCTCAAGCGAGAAGAATGAAGTGACCTCGCTCACTGTAAGTGGCACGCTCAACGGCTCCGACATTCTCTTTATCCGTGAAATGGCGGGAGTGAACGCCATCGGTGAGGCCACGGGCGGAAAACTCACCGAGCTGAACATGGCCGACGTGACGCTCACCGATGGCGGCGACGCCTACTACGAAGACCCGTGGAGCAGATACTACACCGCCACCAGCTACGATGTGAGCGAAAGCGAGGACGAATACTACTGCACCGACCTCTCTTACGCCTTCACAGGCTCAAACCTCACCAGCGTGGTGTGGCCAAGCACCATGTGGGAAGTGGGCGAAGGCGCACTCTCGTACTGCTTCGACTTGAAGAAATTCGCCCTCGGCAGCGAAACCAACGAAATCAAGTCGCACGCATTCTACCGCTGCACCTCGCTCGACTCCTTCACATTCACCCCCAAGATCATCTACATCGACGACTTTGCCTTTTCTAACTGCACTTCGCTGAAATCTGCCGCACTGCCCGATGGCGTGGAGAAGGTGGACAAAAGCTGCTTCTCTGGCTGCACCTCGCTCATGAGCGTCACACTCGGCAGCGATGTGAGCGAAATTTGCGAAATGGCATTTAACGGATGCACGGCATTGACAAGTGTGGAGCTGCCTTCATCGCTCAAGACCATTGGCAATTCTGCATTCGACGGCTGCACAGCCCTCACAGAAATCACCCTACCCAAAAAACTGAAAACGTTGGGAAGCGCCGTATTTGAGGGCTGCACAGCCCTTAATGCCATCAAAGTGGCAGAAGGCAACACCGCATTCGCCTCGGCAGAAGGCGTGCTCTTCAACAAGGCTCTCACAAAGCTGCTGGTATGCCCCACGGGGAAAGCCGGAGCATACGCTGTGCCAGAGGGCACTGAAGAGATTGCCGCATCTGCGTTCAGCCGCTGCTCGGCGCTCACTTCTGTGTCGATGCCCCAGACGCTCACCACTATAGGCGAGCAGGCGTTCTACCGCTGCGCAGGCATCACCGAGCTCACCCTGCCCAACAGCGTGACCAGCGTGGGCGGATATTTCGTGTATCGATGCCCAAATTTAAAGCGTGTGACACTTGGCACCGGACTTTCCGAAGTGAGCGAATGTATGCTCTACAACGCCACAGGGCTTGAATCCATCAGCATACCTGAAGGATACACCGCTATCAAATATGAGGCAATAGCAGGATGCACGAATTTAAAAAGCGTGTCGCTGCCAAGCACCATCTCCTCAATAGATTCAAAGGCATTCAGTGGAAACTCCGCACTGGAGTCTTTCACCATCAAAGCAGCCACACCGGCGACTATCACCGCCGACGTGTTTGAAGACGTGGACCAGTCAGCCTGCGTGCTCTACGTGCCCGAGGCATCAGTTGCAGCCTACAAGGCCGATGAGCAATGGGGCAAATTCAAGAACATCAGTGGCATTGTGCCCACAGGCATCAGCAGCCCCACACCAGGCAGCCTCAGCGTGAGCGAAGCCGGCGGTGTGCTCACCGTGACAGGTGCGCAAGGCTCCATTGAGGTCTACACCCTCACAGGGGTGCGCGTGGCAAGTGGCGTGAACGATTTGAGCGTGAAGCTTGCTGGAGGCGTGTACGTAGTGAACGCCGGAGGAAAAGCCACCAAAGCAATCGTTAGATAGTTTTTTTTTCAAAAAAAGAGAAAGCGGAATAAGCAGGCGGTGAGCCGGGTGCGCATGTGCAAGCGCATCCAGCTCGCCGCTTTTCTTTTTCAGAAAAAATCAATAATTTTGCACATCTGAATTTTACTTTTCCACGTTTGCATGGTTGTAGATAATGTAAAAGCTTTTGAAAGCCACCAATCAAAAGCGAGCTCGCGATACAACCCTCATAGATTTATTAACCAACACAACGAAGCAGAAACAATGAAAAGTTCAATCAACAAATATTTCTTGGCACTGACGCTTGCCGCCACATGTGGCTTCGCATTGATAGCCGCCCCACATAGTCACAGAGGATTCAACCGCTATTATGCCAACCCTCGCCCTGTGCACATCACAAAAGTGGTGACCCGCCCCGTGGTGGTGGCTCGAACCACCAACCGGCTCAGCCAGGCACAGCGCCAGGAAATGGCGATTGCCTACATCAAGGCCAACGGAGCAATCACCGTGGCGCAGTACAGCAAAATCACCGGGCTTAGAAAAGCCACGGCTGAAGCTGAGCTCAACGCTTTCGTCAACAGACGCAACAGCCCAATCGTTATAAAAATTGAAGGAAAGAAGAAACTGTACGTTTTAGCATGACCATCGACGACCGTCATATTGTAGAGGCGATCCGCTCCAACCCAGAAAGCGGGTTCCGAATGTTGCTCACTAAATATAAGGAGGCGATATACTGGCACATTCGCCGCATAGTGGTGAGGCACGACGATGCGCAAGACGCCGCGCAGGAAACTTTCGTGCGCACGTTTCGCAACTTCTCGAAGTGCGCCGGCGCCGACAAGCTCCGTGGCTGGATTTTCCGAATCGCCACCAACGAGGCTCTGCGTGTGCTCAATAAACGGAGAAATGAAAACCTCTCACTCGACGACGATGAGAACACTGTGGGCGAGCCCTTGACCGACAGCTATTTCAACGATGCCGACAAAGCGGCGACACTTCTGCAAAAAGCCATCCTCAGCCTGCCCACCAAGCAGCAGTTGGCGTTCAACCTCCGCTACTACGATGAGCTCAGTTATGACGAGATTTCGGAAGTGACAGGCTCATCGGTGGCGGCAGCAAAAATGAACTACCACATAGCAAAAGACAAAATAGTAAAATACATTAATTCCAACGACTTATAAAGCGATGAACAAGGATTTTGATTTCAATAAAGTGGGCAAGCGGATGCCCTACCAAGTGCCTGACAACTTCTTCGACAAGTTGGAAGCAAATGTAATGGCAGAGGTAAAAACAGACATTGCAGAAGCAAAGCAAAAACAAAAACGAAGAATCGTCACATGGGGAACAACCGCCTTTGCAAGCGCTGCCGCTGCTGTGGCACTACTGGTGACGGTTAATCTCAAGGCGCCATCGCCCGACAAGTATTCAAGCGAAGCGGTGACCGAGGCTTTCAGCCAGCTCCAGCCCAGTGACCAGGCCTACCTGCTTGAAGTGTATAACGAGGACGTGTTTATCAACGGGCAATACTGATAGAGATTAGAAATTAGACCCCCCTTGTGGTAGGGACGCGGCATGCCGCGTCCGCCCCAAAGCATGGGATAAATTAGAAACAAAAAAATAAAGCAAAATGAAACAGACATTTAAATTATTCATGGTTGCGCTTTTTATGATAGCAACGAGTGCCGTGGCTTTTGCACAGCCACAAAGCAGCAAGAGGCAACAGCGCATTTCGCGCGAACAGCTGGCCGAGGTGCAGGCGCGCCACATTGCCGAGCAGTTGGCACTGACCGAAGATGTCACCGAAAAATTCGTCACCACCTACTGCCAGCAACAGAAAGAGGTGTGGGCGCTGGGGCCAAAGACTGGCCGCAAGCAGACCTCCGATGAGGAGCAGATACAGCAGCGTTTCGACCGTAGCGAGAAAATTCTCGCCATCCGTAAGAAATACTACAAAGAGTACTCAAAATTCCTCACCCAAGCGCAAATCAAACGAGCGTATGAGCTTGAGCGCCAAATGATGAAACGCTTGCAGCAGAAAGGCAAACGACAGCCCAAGAAAAAAGGCAAGTAAGACTCAAATATCATAAACGATTATCAGAACAGTAACATTCTAAAATAAAATACATCAGCGTCATGCAGTTCGTGATTTCTATGAAAGCAGTGTTTTTAACCCTATTCATCACCGTGTCGGCCATTTTTGGCGCAGTTCAGGCCGAGCCATCCGACACGCTCACATTCCAGAACCTGAAATTTGATTTTGCCGGCACTCAGATGGCATACCGCAAAGCCCATGTGCAGTGCCCCGACAGCACCGCCACAGGCAAGAGGCTTGTGGTGTATCTTCACGGAGGCTCCAGCTGTGGAACCGACGGGGTGGCACAAATGAGCGAACCCGGAATCGACTCCATCAGCAACTATCTTGTGAGCCACGGAATGAATGCTGTGTTTGTGGTGCCACAGTGCCCCGACCGCAATATCGGGTGGGGAGGAATGGCAAAGAACGTGAAAGCGCTGCTCGACTTCACAGCACACGTTGATGGTGCCGACACCACGCAAATCTACATTTTCGGAGGCTCGATGGGGGGCACTGGCACATGGAAAATGCTATCCACATTCCCCGGCTACTTCAGTGCTGCAATGCCTTGCGCTGCCAACCCTAAAGGCATGGTGGCTGAGAATGTGGCAAAAACACCCGCCTACAATGTGATGGGGCTTGCTGACAAGATTATGGGCGGTGACGTGAGAACCATTGCTGAAGACTTCATCAGCCAGCTCCAGGCCTTGGGCGACGATGTGCGGTATGAGACTGTGGAAGGGTGGTCGCATGAGATGACTTGCATACAGAGCTACACTGCGCAACGGCTCGACTGGGTGTTTGCCCACCGCAAGAAGGCCTCTTCGGGCATCACCTCCGTGGTGGCAGAACATGCGCCTGCCGACAATGGCTGGTACAATCTGCAAGGTGTCAGATTTGAGCAGCCCTCCGCACCGGGCCTCTACATTCACCAAGGTAAAAAGGTGGTTGTGAGATAGCGTTCAGCCGAATAAGGCGCTGTTTAATTCTTATTTAAGCATATACCGCTTCCAAAATTCAAGCACGAGAGCCGAGATTCGCCACAAAGGATTCCGGCTCTCGCTTTTTTATCGTATTTTTTCACTACTTTTGCAAAAACTAACGATAATAATTCACTGATTCATGAAGACGGGACGGCAGCGGCAGGCTTGGCTCGACTATGTGCGGTTTTTCAGCATCTTCCTGGTGATTGTGTTCCACACACCGCCACGGTTGGCCCTGTTCGACGACGCCGTGATCCTCAACCTGCGCGTGCCGGTTTTTTTCTGCATATCCGGCTTCCTCTACAGCTTCGACCGCTGGCCACACTTCCTCACCTATCTGCGCCACCGCGCCACACAGATTTTAGTGCCCTACTGCACATTCTTCTTCATATTCTATGCCTTATGGCTGGCGGTGGGGCGCAAGATGGTGGGCACAGACGAAGAGGCCATCAGCGTGTGGCAGCCCCTGATTGAGTTTGTCACCGGCAATCCGCAGACGGTGGTGGCCCCGTTCTGGTATATAGCATGTCTGTTCACCATGCAGCTTATCTACTGGTGCGTCGAGCGTGCGCTGCCCCGCTCGCTGGTGTTCCCCTCCTGCCTCGTTTTGGCGGTCGGCACCTATCTGATTCCTTACGAGATTCCCGCGGTGGCGGCGGTAGGCCAATTTTGGAACCTTGGCAACGCCCTGGTGTTTCTGCCATTCTACGCGCTTGGCAACAGCTTCAAGCCCTCGCTATCGGAGTTGCGTTTCAGCTCACTTGGAGGCGCGGTGCTCTTTGTGGCGATGGCGGGCGCGTCGGTATGGATAATGGTGGAGGCCGCGCCTCTCTACATTGCCGACCCTCAAATGTATCGGCTCGTGCGCATCGTGGCAGGGCTGATGATCATACCCTGCTACTTCTGCGTGGCAAAAAAGATAGCTGCATGGCTCGGACACAGGCGCGTGGTGGAATTTGTGGTGGTGAGCGGCACGGTGTATCTCGGCCTGCAGAACTATTTCATCGGGGTGGCGAGAATGCTGCTCGACCACATCTGCTACAATGGAGTGATCGACCAGCACATCTGGCTAAAATACGCCATAGCCACAGCCGTGATGGTGGCCATCTACCCTTTTGCCTGGGCTATCGACCGCTATGCGCCATGGCTCATCGGGAAAGGCAAATTCTTCGATAAATACTGACTTTTTGCTTTGTAAATGATAAAGCAGTAACTTTGTAAATAATTTTCACTAAAAGAATAACCACATAAGATGAAACAATATCTCAACCTGCTCGAGCACGTGCTCCGCGACGGAACGGTGAAGCACGACCGCACCGGCACCGGCACAAAAAGCGTGTTTGGCTATCAGCTGCGCTGCGACATGGCCGACGGATTTCCACTGCTCACCACCAAGAAAGTGCATCTAAAAAGCATCATCTACGAGCTGCTGTGGTTTCTGCGCGGCGACACCAATGTGCACTGGCTACAGGAGCATGGCGTGAGGATATGGAACGAATGGGCCGACGAGAATGGCGAGCTTGGCCCTGTGTATGGCCACCAGTGGCGCTCGTGGCCCGACTACGATGGCGGCTCCATCGACCAGATAGCGCAAGTGGTGGATCAAATCAAGCACAACCCCGACTCCCGCCGTCTGCTCGTGAGTGCATGGAATGTGGCGGAGGTGAGCAAAATGGCGCTGCCCCCTTGCCACACCATGTTTCAGTTTTATGTGGTGAACGGCAAGCTGAGCCTCCAGCTCTACCAGCGAAGTGCCGACCTGTTTTTAGGCGTGCCGTTCAACATCGCCAGCTATGCCCTGCTCCTGATGATGGTGGCAAAAGTGTGCCATCTGGAGCCGGGCGAGTTTATCCATACTTTCGGCGACGCGCATATCTACCTCAACCACATAGAGCAAGTGAAGCTGCAGCTGAGCCGTGAGCCTCGGCCTTTGCCAAAAATGAACATCAACCGCGATGTGACCGACATTTTTGATTTCAAATACGAAGACTTCACACTTGAGGGCTACGACCCGTATCCGCTCATCAAGGGTGTGGTGTCGGTATAAACCCTCTTTCTTTTCTGAAGCACTATGAGCAAGCAAATATCTGCCGTGGTGGCGGTGGCACACCACGGAGCAATCGGTAAAAACGGCCAGCTACTGTGGCATCTGCCAGCCGACATGAAGCATTTCAAGGCCATCACCATGGGGCACAGCATAGTGATGGGACGAGCCACATTCGAGTCGTTTCCCAAAGGCGCGCTCCCAGGCCGCCAGAACATCGTGCTCACGCACCGCACCGACTATCACCCCGATGGCGTGACCATCGCCCACAGCATCGACGAGGCCATAGCCGCAGCAGAAATGCCCGGAGAGGTGATGATTATTGGCGGGGCGCAAATCTATGCCGCCACCATCGGTATGGTTCGTTCTATCCACCTCACAAAGGTGGACGCCGAATTTCCCGATGCCGACGCATTTTTTCCCCCACTCCCCCCTTCAGAATGGGAGCAGTGCAGCGAGGAGCGCCATAGCCCCGACGAGCGCAACCCCCTGCCCTACACTTTCCTGACGCTAAAAAGAAAGAAATAGCAATCACGCACACATTCACGATTTTAATGGCAACGACTCCCGTACACCAAAAGCCCGACATCATCACCCGAAGCGAGGGCATGGCCATGAAAGGGGTGGGCATTCTGCTGATTGTCACCCATAACCTGGCACACATGCTCGGCGTAACCGGCTACGACTGCAACGAATACAACTTTGAGCAAGAAAGCGCTGACGCGCTTTTCAGCATCATAGCCCACCCCAGTGCCAACATTCTGCTGCAGCTCAGCACCCTGCTTGGCTATTGCGGCATCTATATTTTCCTGTTTCTGAGTGCCTTCGGCCTGGTCCGCAAATACGAGCAAGGCACAGTTAAGATGCCCTCGCCTCGCGCTTTCATCTGGCATCACTACACCAAGCTGTTCAAACTGATGTTTTTCGGACTGCTCTCTGCCATAGCCGTGGCATATCTGCTACACAGCTCTATGCTTCCCAACAAACGCGACTGGCTGGCACAGGCACTGATGATCACCAACTGGCTTATGCCCCCCTATCACCATGTGTTTCCCGGCCCTTACTGGTTTTTAGGCTTAATGGTGGAGCTCTATATCATCTACCGCCTTGTGCTTTATGTGCCCCATGATGGCGCAAAATGGCGCAAATGGCTGATTCCTGTGGCATTTGCCGCCATCACCCTTGCGCCCCAAATATGGTTTCGCACTGCCGGGCGTGAAATGATATATCTTCGCTACAACTTCTTCGTGGCGGGACTGTCGTTCTCGGCTGGCCTGCTCGTGGCACGCTATGGAGGCATTCCCCGCATGAGCCGATGGGCATGGGGAGGCGTGATGGTGGTTTCCACAGTGGCTTTCATATTGATGCAAAAGTCGCCCACCACATGGGTTCTCTCGTCGCTGCTTGCCGCAGTGGCCATTATCGCCCTTGTGAAAGCGTTGAGTGGCATGGTATTGTCGCTGCTCGTGTGGGTGGGAGGAATATCCTCCAGCCTATTCATCGTCCACCCCGTGATTCGCTTCATCGCCATGGAAGGGCGTGGCATGATTGAGGGACACCTGCTCATCGCGCTCTACCTATGCGCCTCGCTCATCGCAGCAGTGGCCTACAAGCGCCTACTCGCCATCATTCCTTGGCCCAAGCTCCTCCAATAGCCCCCACCACCCCAGCAAAAACGGCCCGAATTATTGAAAGAGGAAGTCTTTCAGCTTTTTAATTCCTTGTTCATATTTTTGAATGTTATGCTCCTTCAGATTTCTGATATTGAGCAATTTCCATTGGACTGAAGGATAATTGGACAAATCACCGGCACTACACAGACTCCAATCTGGGCAACCTTCCTCAAAAGAAAGCAGGAAATTCTTGTCAGCTACGGTCATGCCTTCTTGAACCATTTTGACCAACTGCATTCTTGCCTGTTTATAGTCCTCGTAACTAAAGGCTATGTCTGACATACCCTCAAACTGTTTCTCCAACGCATCCGTTTGGTCTATCACATTGGGTTGCAATGACTCGATGATAGGCTTGTCACTCCCTAAAAGGCACAGCATAAAGCCATCTTTGACATCTTCAAAAGTGCTAATATCCATATACTTGCAATCAAACAAGTCACGAGGATGCTGTCTGCTTAAAGCCGCAGTGATTTTTCCGCCATATAATTGAGAGAAAGAGACTGTTCGAGCCTTACAGCCCATACTGAACTCTTCCCTTGCTTTATCACACAATGGCATATCCACAGTATCACCGATGATGCCGCGTTTCGTACCATTCACCTCTATCTTGACGGTTGCATCTTCTAATGTGCAAAGTAGCTTCCATACATTCGGCTTGGGAACAACCACTATGCCCGGTATCGTTCTTTCCAGGTTTCTCTTGACTTCAATCAGCCTTTCATTGATAGTACGCAAACTTGTAGCCCTATCTTGAATAGGAATATAGGTAAGGTCTATATCCACTGAATACCGTGGCAAATTCTTATGGAACAGATTGATGGCTGTTCCACCATGCACGGCAAATTCCTTGATACGATATACAGACGGCATAATTCTGATCAATAATGCAACCTGTTTCTTGTACTTATCCCTCATATTCTTCTAAATCTTTTGGAATAGTCATGTTATATTTACGGTTAAATGTCCCATTAGAAGCAGTTTGGATTTTCCCTGTCCCGACATTTATCTTTTCGGGATGCAGTTCTTCGAACCAGAAATGACCTGCCTTTTCAGCCATATACAGAAACATTCTCTTTACCCTGTTGTTGTCCAAATCTTCCAACAAGTGTTGTACGACATCAGAACGCAGGGTTGTCAGTTGCTCCATGACATAGTACAAATCCATGTAGCTGTATGACTTTGGAGCCAAGATTAGGCACTCCAAGAACGCTTGTTCTGGAGAAGAAACATATAACGTGCCACTATCTGTAACCCTTTCTATTGTCTCTGTGTATGAGAAGGCATTTGTGTGAAACACTCGGAAGGTAGCGTCATAGACATCACTTTGCATCCATAATGGTGTCTTGAACGTTGGTGCGGCCACCATCAGCACAGGCTTTCCCATTGGCACATAATGGTTGAACCCTGCATATTCCAAGGCTGACATTGCAGCCACTCTGAGTGTGCCTCTCATCTGCTTGTTATACGATGCTATGGCATCAAGAGCATTCAAACGCCCCCCAGCGCGATACATCACACCTTTGCACATTGATGTCAGCCATCCAGAGTCCCTGTATTTCTTTTGCAGTTGGCCTGAATAACCTTTCTTCTTCAGCCAATCAGCAAAAAACAATCCTGTTGATGCGGTATTGGCAAGCAGCTGGTTTATTTTTGTCCCACAAGTTACACCCATAGTTTAATACAAAGCTAAATTTCTAACCGCAAAGATAAATATTTTTCTACATTCCAATACCAATTGGTTAGGAATTTTTCTTCAAAATAAACTTTATGTATAATATGCGGAAAAAATCTTAACCACATCACAGCCACCAGTAGGGACGCGATATTTCGCGTCCGCCTATGGGGTGCCAAATGACAATGTGGTAAAGCCGTAACCAGCCATGCGGATTACACCATGCCTTGGCGGACGTGGCATGCCACGTCCCTACCGATTGACGCATTTTCAAAAGACACGTGTTCAATTATTGTCCATACGTGTTCAAAATATACTGTGCCATTTCTGCCCACGACTCTCCCAAGGTGCCAGGAACTATTGGTGTAAAATCGTCATAAGGCGCGTTAAATGAATCTATCACGTTACCTTTGGCTGTATACCAAACACAAGAAGAAGACGCTTTTTCTGAAAATGAACTGTTAAACTTCATACACATTTTTTGTGAATAAGGTGTGCGTTTAAGCCTATAATCTTTCATGGCTTTCGCTCTTGCAGCCTTTGTGACGAATTCTTGCTGTATCCACACGCTGTGGTTGCCTGCATAGTCTGTGGTGATTTTGGTGTACATGGAATACTTTACGCCGTCTTGGGTGCCTATTTCTATCCATTCGCCTGCAGCGCGGGCAGTGGCGGTGGTGAGGACGAGGAAAAGTGCGAGGGTGAGAATGCGATGTAGTGTTTTCATAAATTCCAAAAATTAATTAGTTAATTGCTGAATGTGTTTATATCTGGTTGCGCCAAAGTTACGCACAATTCACGTCACTGCCAACGATTGGCGCAAAAAAATCATGCTGGCGCACGCACAAACCTCTGAATAAGTCACGAATTATCACTATCTTTGCAGATTGAAAACAAAATCAACACTAAATATATGAATATTCTCGAATTAAGCGAACAAGAGATTGTAAGACGCAATAGTTTGAACCGACTCCGCGACATGGGCATCGACCCTTATCCTGCCGAGGAGTTTGTGGTGGACGCCTGGAGCGACGAAGTGAAGAAGAACTTCCGCGACGACGAGGCCGAGCCACGACAAGTGCGCATGGCTGGCCGCGTGATGAGCCGCCGCATCATGGGCAAGGCTTCGTTTATGGAACTTCAAGACTCAAAAGGCCGCATACAAGTGTATGTGAACCGTGACGAGCTATGCCCCGGCGACGACAAGACCCTCTACAACGAAGTGTTTAAGAAGCTGCTCGACATCGGTGACTTCGTGGGTATCACCGGATTTGTGTTCCGCACACAGACTGGCGAAATCAGCATCCACGCCAAGACGCTCAAGCTCCTGAGCAAGAGTCTCAAGCCGCTGCCAATCGTGAAGCAGAAAGACGGCGTCACCTACGATGCTTTTGAAGACCCCGAGCTTCGCTACCGTCAGCGCTACGTGGACCTTATCGTGAACGATGGCGTGAAGGACACTTTCCTGAAGCGCGCCACCGTGATAAAGACGCTCCGTAATGTGCTCGATGAGGCTGGCTACACCGAAGTGGAGACCCCTACACTGCAAGCCATAGCCGGCGGCGCGAGCGCACGTCCGTTTATCACCCATTTCAATGCACTTAACATACCCATGTATATGCGCATTGCCACCGAGCTTTACCTCAAGCGCCTCATTGTGGGCGGCTTTGAAGGCGTGTATGAGATTGGCAAGAACTTCCGCAACGAGGGTATGGACCGCAACCACAACCCTGAGTTCACCTGCATGGAGCTTTATGTGCAATACAAGGACTACAACTGGATGATG